>JANXBZ010000012.1 GCA_025060475.1 Dictyoglomus sp.
GAAGAAGAATTAATACAAGAATGTTTCAATCCCTTATAGGTACGCTACAAACTCTTTGCAAAATATGCAAAGATTACTTCTCTTTTTTTGTTTCAATCCCTTATAGGTACGCTACAAACATAATATGCAATTGGATAAAAAAAGAGAAAGAAGAGGGTTTCAATCCCTTATAGGTACGCTACAAACTGGTTTTTGTGTTTCTACTTGAAGTATTTCATTTTTGTTTCAATCCCTTATAGGTACGCTACAAACCTTGTTCTTATTTTGTCAAGAGAAAAATATTTTTTCTGTTTCAATCCCTTATAGGTACGCTACAAACAGACTTTTTACAAAAATTTTTGCCAAATTTTTTGCAGTTTCAATCCCTTATAGGTACGCTACAAACATAGACGCCAAAAAAGCCCTGGAAATTTTGAAAAAAAGTTTCAATCCCTTATAGGTACGCTACAAACAAAAGAAACGAATATTTCAAGCACTTTCTCTATCTGGTTTCAATCCCTTATAGGTACGCTACAAACGTAATAGGCACAGGAATTCTCAGAAAAGAGAATTCCGTTTCAATCCCTTATAGGTACGCTACAAACTTATCTCTTTTTGTATTTATTTTTTTCAATATTACTGTTTCAATCCCTTATAGGTACGCTACAAACAGAAAAAGGAAAAGTAATCCCAAGAGAAAAGGGAAAGGTTTCAATCCCTTATAGGTACGCTACAAACAAGAGATAATTCAACTTATAATCAAGAATGCAGAACTAGTTTCAATCCCTTATAGGTACGCTACAAACCAAACAAAGAGAGCCAGTCAAGGAGAGAAGAAAGAGGGTTTCAATCCCTTATAGGTACGCTACAAACTTTTTCTTGCCAATTCTCTATTATTCTTTGTTCCCAGTTTCAATCCCTTATAGGTACGCTACAAACTACTCTATTTATTTATTATATATAGAGGGCTGGAGGCAGTTTCAATCCCTTATAGGTACGCTACAAACGAAATTGGTCTTTTTATCAAAATTTCATCTTTTTGAGTTTCAATCCCTTATAGGTACGCTACAAACTGGATATACATAATAGAATTCTTGCTCGACTTTTACTGTTTCAATCCCTTATAGGTACGCTACAAACTGGAATAACTTGTGCCAATTTACTTCACCTCCATTAGGTTTCAATCCCTTATAGGTACGCTACAAACGAAAGGGAAAGTAATCCCAAGAGAAATCCCCAAATAATGTTTCAATCCCTTATAGGTACGCTACAAACTGCCATTTGCGAAATGCCCAAGGGACCGAAATTGATAGGTTTCAATCCCTTATAGGTACGCTACAAACGATTTGATGTATCTAGATCCCTTTGTGTGCCGTATAGTTTCAATCCCTTATAGGTACGCTACAAACGCTTTACATTTCCTTTTGAAAATCAAAGAAACTAAAGGTTTCAATCCCTTATAGGTACGCTACAAACTAGGGACCGCTCAAAGTTTACTCTATGCTTCTGAAAAGTTTCAATCCCTTATAGGTACGCTACAAACTCTTGCCCTTCGGCTTTTCTGTATTTGAAATTGTGTAGTTTCAATCCCTTATAGGTACGCTACAAACTGCAAATGAAGCGGCAAACGAGTTAGGTAGTTTTCTGTTTCAATCCCTTATAGGTACGCTACAAACTTTCTATGTCGTCTTCAGAGGGAGGCTTTGCTATTCGTTTCAATCCCTTATAGGTACGCTACAAACGGAATTAAATTCAAAGATGATGCAACATTTACAAATCCGTTTCAATCCCTTATAGGTACGCTACAAACGGAAACACAGGAGATTATATTACACTTGCAGGAGATAGTTTCAATCCCTTATAGGTACGCTACAAACATTATTAATTTTATCCATTTTTATCCCCCCTTTTTTTAGTTTCAATCCCTTATAGGTACGCTACAAACATTTTTGCCAAATTTTTTGCATATTATGCAATTGGAGTTTCAATCCCTTATAGGTACGCTACAAACAAGAGAAAGTAATCCCAAGGTAATCCTAAAGAGAGAAAGGTTTCAATCCCTTATAGGTACGCTACAAACAAAAGAACAATTGGTACAAGCAATATTATATCAGGAGTTTCAATCCCTTATAGGTACGCTACAAACTCTTTTGAAGAGAATTCCTAGTGCCTATTACAAATTGTTTCAATCCCTTATAGGTACGCTACAAACTCTCTTACTTTCTCTTTTTAATCTTTTTACTAGGAGGGTTTCAATCCCTTATAGGTACGCTACAAACAATTATATGTAGCAAGAGAAGTAATTCAATTTTTACGTTTCAATCCCTTATAGGTACGCTACAAACAATTTATTAATTTACTTCTTGCAAGAGGGTTGGAGAAGTTTCAATCCCTTATAGGTACGCTACAAACAGGAGGTGAGATTGTGAAAAAGTTTGAGAAGTATTAGTTTCAATCCCTTATAGGTACGCTACAAACTTTTGTATCGATAATTACAATTGGAAAAGCAAGTGAAGTTTCAATCCCTTATAGGTACGCTACAAACCAGGAGGGTTGGAGAGTAGTAAGAGTAGAAAGAAGAGTTTCAATCCCTTATAGGTACGCTACAAACGAGTAAAGGTATGCTAAGAGAATTACTCCCAAAATTATGTTTCAATCCCTTATAGGTACGCTACAAACGCATATTGTTTTCTTAGTGTCAAGACTTTTTTACAAGTTTCAATCCCTTATAGGTACGCTACAAACCCACAGATAATAGAAAAAAGCTACACTTTTAAAAATATACCCTAATAGGAACTCTACAATTTTAAAAAAATGATATCATAAATTTTTATAGATGTAAAGTACCTTTAATTTGTTTTTAATTTTTCTGTCGATCCCCAGGGTTTTTTGCAAGATTGAAGATGGACAGAAAAATAAAGTTTTCTTATTAAATGATCTTACTAATTTACATCTCCTAAATATACAGGACCAAGTAATTCTCCATTTTTTCCTATCAAATCTTTCAATATTTTAGGATAAATTCTATAAGAGGATAGCTTATCTAAGGGAATCCATTCAATATCTACTTGAAAATTGTCAGGATTTTCTCCTTTTTTTAGGTTTTCTTCGTCTTTTATTTCGCAAAGGAACATATATTCTACTTGATGTAAGTGGGAGTCATATTCAGAAAATTCATGATTTTTCCCAATATATTCCCTTATATATCTAATATCATGAATAATAATATTTACGTTAAGTTCTTCTTTACACTCGCGAATCAGAGTTTCCTTTAAATTTTCAAAGGGGTTTTGGCCTCCTCCAGGTAAAATATAAAAATATCCCCAACGGTCAATACCTTTAATCATTAATATTTTTCCATCTTTTATTATTATTGCCTTAGCAGAATTTCTTATATTAGACATTCTTAATTCTCCTTTCTTGAAATTTTAGCCTTATAGTATAATTTATTTCATGAGACTAGAAGAAATAAAATATTTATATCAAAAAATAAAAAAAGAGTCTATTTCTTCAGAAAAGTCTGTATTTTATTTTTGTGCTTATGTTCCTTGTGAGCTAATATATGCAAGTGGATTTAAACCTATAAGGTTTTTACCTTCTCCTATATATTTTGCGAGAAGTGATGAATATTTACCAAAATATTTGTGTCCTTATTTAAGATCTATTACTGAAGAGGTTTTAAGAGAAGATAAAAGGTTTGAAAAGGTAATATTTACTGATAGTTGCGATTCTTCAAGAAGAATTTTTGAAGTCTGGAGATATCTGAATCTTTCTAAAGAAATTTATTTTCTTCAAATTCCTTTTGGAGAGAAAGAAGAGGATGTTAGGTATTTTGCAAAAAATATAAGAGATCTTTTCTATTTTTTAAATACAAAGGGAAATATAGAAAATATTTTTGAAAGTATAAATATCTATAACTTGGGAAGAAAGAAAATAAGAAACTCCTGGCAATATTCTTTGCTCTTTTATTCTATGGATATTAAAGAATTTTTAAAGCTTTCTTTTGAACCTACAAATGACAATAATAAAAAATTTTATCTTTTTTCTACAGTGTATCCTATAGAACTAATAGAGTATATGGAGAATTTAAATTTAAATATCATATATGATGATTCCTGTTTTGGAATAAGAACAGAAGAAGAAATAAAAATATTAGATGATGATCCTTTTTATTCTCTGGCCTATTATTATCTTAAAAGGGAAGGTTGTGTGAGAAGAAGAAATTTATTGGATAAAATTTCTATAATTAAAGAAAGAGTGAAAAAAGAAAATATAAAAGGGGTAATTTTTTATTCCTTAAAATATTGTGATCCCCTTCTTTTTTATATCCCTATATTAAAGGAAGAATTGAGAAAGGAGAATATACCATCGTTAATTTTAGAAGATGATTTTACCATGGGAATAAAAGGACAAATAAGAACAAGGTTAGAAGCTTTTTTGGAGATGGTAGGATGAAATTAAATTTAGACAAGAGAAATATAGAGAAAATAAGAAGAATTTTAAGATTTCCCCTTGTCTATCCATTAGGAGATATATTTATTAAGTTAAAATTTAGAAAGAATAAGGTAACTCTTGTATCATATGAATATGCCTTAGATCTAGTTAAGCATAATTATATGGGGAAAAATAAAGTAGTAATTACCAATATTTTAATGCCTTCAGAATTATTTTTTGCTCTTGATCTTTTCCCATTATTTCCAGAGGTAGCTTCAGCTTTTTCAGCTTCTTTAGGATTTGCAGATAAGACTCTTTTTGACAGTGAGGAAATAGTATATTCAAAGGATTTATGTAGTGTTCATAGGAATGTCATAGGATTAACTAAGAATGGTATTCTTCCAAAACCAGATTTCATCATTTCTACATCCCATCCCTGTCACTCTGCTATTCACTCTTTCTTTTTGATTTCTCAACTTTTTGGAGGAGAATATTTCCCCATAGATGTTCCTCTAAGGGACAATAATTCTATTGACTACACTGCAAAGAAATTTGAAGAGCTTTTCTTTATATTAGTTAAAAAATTAAAGATTAAAAAACCTATGTTAGGTTTGGAAAGAGCTATTAAGTATTCCAATATTTCTAGAGATTATCTTATGGAGATAAATGAGTTAAGAAAAGATTATTTAGTTATTGATGGGAGGAATTTTTTAGATTATGCAGGAATGATCTTTTCTACCTTTGGTTCCCATTGGGGAGTTAAATTTTTTAAGGTTTTAAGGGATGAAATTAAGGATAGAATTAAAAAGAAGAAGTTTCTTCCTTACAAAAAAAGAGTATGTTGGCTTCATCTTGGTCCTTATTTTAAAACAGATTTTTTTGATTGGCTAAAAAGTAAGTCTTGTACTATTGTATTTGAGGAAAGTAGTAAAGTCTATTGGGATAAACTTGATCCTAAGGATCCCTTTAAGTCTCTTGCAAAGAAAGTTATAAATGCCAAAATTTTTTATGATGTTGATGAGAGATTTAATATAGCTCTAGAAGGAGTAAAAGATTATAAGGCACAGGGAGTAATTATTTTTAATCAATGGGGTTGTAGACAAGGAGCTGGAAATTCCTATATCTTAAGAAGGAGATTAATGGAGGTGGGTATTCCTGCTATAGTAATAGATGGTGATTTAATAGATAAAGGGAATTTTCCATTAGAACAGGTAAAGACAAGAATTGAGGCTTTTCTGGAGGTGTTATAAATGGATTATTTTTTAGGAGTAGATATTGGCTCTATAACCACAAAAGTAGTTCTCCTTTCTTATGATAAGGAGAAAGTAGAGATTTTGGATTATAAAATAACAAAAACTGGGGTTGATGGTAATAATTCTGCTAAGAGATTAATCGAAGATATTTTAAGAGAAAAGAATATTTATGATTATGAAGTAAAAGGAATAACTGCGACAGGATATGGAAGAATAAGGGTTGATTTTACAAGTTTTACAAAAACAGAGATCTCTTGTCATGGAAAGGGGGTAAATTTTGTTTTTCCTTCTGCAAGAACTATTTTAGATATAGGAGGGCAGGATAGCAAGGCTATAAGAATAGGAAGTAAAGGAGAAGTATTAGATTTTGCTATGAATGATAAATGTGCTGCAGGAACAGGAAGATTTCTTGAAGTTATGTCAAAGGTATTGGAGGAAGATTTAGAAAATTTTGGGAAGATTCATATGACAACTAAAGATATGGTGGAAATTACAAATATTTGCACTGTTTTTGCAGAATCAGAGATAATAACTCTTCTTTCTGAAGGGTACAATAAAAATTCTATTATTAAAGGATTAAATTACTCTATTGGAAAAAGGGTTATTTCCTTGTTAAAAAGAGTTGGGATAGAAAGGGACGTAGTGATGACAGGAGGAGTTGCAAAGAACGAAGGAGTAAAAAAGGCTATAGAGGATCTATTAGGATTTGAAATTTTTATACCCTTTGAGCCCCAAATAATAGGAGCTTTAGGAGCGGGACTTTTTGCAATAGAAAACTATAAGTCATGAAATCTTTTCAAAAAATCTTTTAAATTATTAGCTTTTTCTATTTGACTTAACGTTCCAAATTCCCAATGGAAATCCTTGATAATAAAAGGTCTAATATCTAGATTGTCTTCTAACATCATCTTGATTGCGGATGTAAATTCATATTCACCCCTTTCTGAAGGGCTTATTTTTTCTAAATACTTAAAGATTATAGGTTTTAAAATGAAAATTCCTGTCTGGTTCCAATTTGTGTTAACTTTTTCCTTGGGTTTTTCAATAATGTCTTTTACCTTTAGAATATTATTTTTCTCCTCTAAAAATACTGCACCTCCCTGGGAGAGGTCTTCTTCGTAATTTAATCCCATAAGGACATCACAAGGATTTTTTTCAAAGGCATTTTTAATATTAATATAATTTTCCCTTTCAACGATTACATCTCCCCAACTTAACATAAAATTCTCATTTCCTACAAAATCTTTTGCCTTTAAAACTGCAGCTCCTGTTCCTTTTGGAATTTCTTGAATTATATAGGAAATATTAAGATTAATTATTTTTCCATCTTTGAAGTAATCTTTAATTTTCTCTCCTAAATATCCTATAATTATTGCTATATCTTTTATCCCTGCATATTTAAAGCCCAAGAGAATGTATTCTAGTATAGGTTTTCCTAAGACTGGGATTAGCCCTTTTGGAAGGTTGTCAGTTAAAGGTCTTAATCTTTTTCCTAACCCTGCAGAAAGTATTACTCCTTTCAATATAAAACCCTTCTTTCTCTATCTATCTTCTCAAGATAGTGTCTTAATCTATGATAAACAATAGGTTTATGTAAATCAATAAAAAGATTTTTATGTGAAGATAAAATGTCAAGAAATGCTATGCCTTAAGCTATTCTTGACAAAAATTTATAAGAATTATATATATAAATTAGTAATATATGAATAGGGAAAGAAAAAAAGGACTTGGATTAAGTCCAGGATTTTGGATTAGAATGTGGATTTTAGTAGCTCTAGGAGATAGAGAGCTTCATGGGTATGAGCTAATTAGCAAAATTTCTGATATATTTCCAGGAATGATTGGAAAAGGAATTGGAGAGATGGGCAGAGGATACAGGATTTTAAGAGAACTTGAGATGGAAGGTTTAATAACTTCTTATTGGGATGTTGAAGGAATCGGGCCTGCGAAAAGGGTTTATAAATTAACTCCAAAGGGAGAAGAACTTAGAAGAGAAAGCATAAAGTATATAAGAGAGATCAAAGGATATATAGAAAAATTTATTGAAATAGCAGAGAGCGAAGAGAAGAAAATACCATAGGAATTTTATTTTTCTAATACTCCTATATACATTAAATTTCTATAATCTTCATTGTAATCTAAACCATAACCTACTACATAATAATTAGGAATTTCAAATCCTTTATAATCAATGGGAACATCTATAATCCTTCTACCTGGACAATCTAGAAAAGTGCATACTTTCAAAGAAGAAGGTTCTCTTGCCTTTAATACTTTTAAGAGATAAGCTAAGGAAAGTCCTGTATCGACAATATCTTCTACAATTATTACATCTTTGTTATATATGTTTGTATCTAAATCCTTTGTAATTCTTACAATTCCGAAGGTTTCTTTGGATGGTCCATAGCTTAAAATAGAAATAAAATCTAAAATAAAAGGAATAGATAAACTTCTTGTAAGATCTACAGCAAAATATACTGCTCCCTTTAAAATACAGGCTAATATAGGAGTTTTCCCTTGATAATCTTCACTTATTTTTTTCCCTAATTCTTTTATTCTTTCAGAAATCTCTTCATAGGTAAAAAGAATTTTTTCTATCTTGGCCATTATTTCACCTTAGATATTCCGTATTTTTCTAATATTTTTATATAATCTCGCCCATATAATAGCTTGATATTTATATTGGGATATAATTCTTTAAGCTTCTTAATTTTTTTAATCTTCTCACTCATAAGTTTTGGCTTTTGGACCGTTAATTCTATATATAAGTCAAATTCAGGAAGATAAAAGTCAGGAGTGAAGGCTTCAATCACCTGTCCCTCTGCGTCCCATTCTAAAGGGAAGACTCTTGGTTCATATTCCCATGCTATTCTATAAAAAGTTAATAATTTTGCAAATTCTTCTTCACTTTTATTGGCAAACTTTATCTTTGATGGAAAGTTAAAGCTTTCTTGTAAAGGTTGATTAATTTTGGTGGGTTTTTCTATAGATTTTATAATAATTTGGTAAATTTCATCCGGGGAATAATAATCTAAGTTTATAATTAAGTGATAATGATAGGGATCTTTCCAGTCATAGCCAAATAGAGTTTTAAAATATATATCCCTTTCTTTATCCTTTTCTAAGATTAATTTTATAGAAGTTTCTCTATCTAGGTTATAATTTTTCTGCAGGTTTTTAACTCGAAGATTTAAAGGAGCAATTATATTTATATGAAAGGAATTAGGATAGTCTTTAAATAAGAATTGTCCTCCTCTCCCTAAAAGAATAACAGGAGATTTTTCTAAATAATTTTTCGTTATCTCTTTAATACCTTCTTTATATTTCTCAATAAACTCCTTTTCTCCAGAGTTCTTTTCAATCTTTTTTTCTTCCAGTAATAATTCCTCAGAATTTATTCTGCAATATTTTTGAAGTAGTGGGAACAAATTAACTCTATCTAAAAGGATAAAACCAAATTCTTTAGAAAGTTTAGTAAATAAAAAATCTATCTCTGTTCCAAATTCTCTTGCTACTGTTATTAATCTCACCATATCTTTTATAATACCTCCTCATATAATGCAAAGATATCTTCCTCCTTTACAGGTCTTATATTATTATTAATATTTATCTGCGAGGTTTTTGCTTTTTCTACTAATAATTGAATGTCAATTTTTTCTCTAATCACTTGAGAAAGTCTTAATGGAAGATTCAGTTTTTTAAGAAGTTCCTCAATTTTCTCAGGGGGATATCCTCCCATTAGAAATTTTAAATAATTCATTTTTTCATGGGGTATAAAGGGGGCATTGTATCTTAAATATGCTGGAAGTAGGATACCGTTAGCTATACCATGAATTACATTATAAACACCTCCTAAGGGACGAGACATGGCATGGACCAATGTAGTTTTTGTGTTATTTATAGCCACACCTGCCCAAAAAGAGGCGTAGGATACCTTTTCTTTAGAGGATGTAGAATTTTTAAGGATTGCAGGGATGAGGTTATTCCAAAGAGTTTCTATGGCTTCTTTTGCCCATATATCGGTGTATGGAGTAGAGGAACGAGAAAGAAAAGATTCTATTGCATGGGAGAGGGCATCAATTCCTGTTACCCCAGCAACTAATGAACTCATAGAAAATGTTAATTCAGGGTCTACTATAGCAACTTTAGGTATTAAAGCTTTACCAAAGAGAAGAAATTTGTCTTTCATCTCTGGATCTGTTACTACAGCAAATCTTGTGGCTTCACTACCTGTTCCTGCAGTAGTAGGAACTGCTATTATGGGAAGGGCCTCTTCAATTTCTTTTCCCCTTAATTCAAAGATATTCATATTGGTTGCAAGAAGAGCAGAAACAATTTTTGCAGAGTCAATAACACTTCCTCCCCCTACTGCTATAATTCCATCAGGTTTATAATCCTTTGCCCTATTAAAAAGATTAGCTATAGAATGAATGTCTGGCTCTGGAGTTATTCCACTTATTACCTGAACCTTAAGATCATATTTGTCAAAAAAATCTAGAATTTTATCAAAAAAGCCATTTCTTTTTAAGGAACTTTCCCCACAGAAGAAGGAAAATTTTTTGCCGAATTTTACTGCCTCTATAGGGAGTTGATCAATGGAACCCGAGCCATATATTATCCTTTGAGGAAGTTCCAAGATAGGCATTATAATTTCTCCTTTCTGTTTAAATTTCTCTTCAGAATAATTTTACTTCTAATTATTTTTGTTGACAATGATTTTAATCATCCATAAACTTAAAAGCAATGACAGAGAAAATATTTTATATTGATTCTGAAAAATATAGGGATAGAGGAAAAATTCTTGAGATAAGGGAGGGGGATTTATTTGGAATTCTTCTTAATAAAACTATTTTTTATCCTGAAGGAGGAGGTCAGCCTTCTGATAGAGGAATTATTAGGGGAGAAGATTGGGAACTTTTGGTAACAAAGGTAATAGAAGAGGAAGAAAAAATTTTCCACTTTGGGAAATTGATGGGAAAGACTCCTAAAATTGGAGAAGAAGTTTTAATGGAGTTAGATATTTCATTAAGAAAAGAATATTCTCAGGAACACACTGCTCAGCATCTTTTTTCTGCTATCCTTGAAAGGGATTATGGTTATGAGACTATTGGTTTTCAAATTCTTTCTGATCATACAAAGATTGAAATACCGTTAGCTTCTGATATAAATCTTTCTTATATAAAATCCGCAGAAGAAAAGACAAATTACTATATTCGAGAGGGAATACCTGTAAAGATTTATTGGAAAGACGAAAAAACAAGAATTGTTGAGGTTCTTAACGTAGATATTAATCCTTGTGGTGGAATTCATGTTAAAAATACAAGAGAAATAGGACTTTTTAAGGTTTTAAAAGTTTATAGAAAAAATTCGCAGGTTTGGAGAATTGAATTTATCTCAGGAGATAGATTATTAAAAAGATTAGAAAAAAGAGAAGAAGAGTATGAATATATAAAACAAAAGTTGGGAGATTCTGATGTTGTCAGTTCTTTGGATAAGTTTATTACAAAGTTAAATACATTGGAAAAAGAAAACAAAAAGTTAAAGGAAAAGATATTAGATTATCAAGCGGAGGAAATATTGAAAGAGGGTATAGAAACTTCTATGGGAAAAATTGTTATGAAAAACTTGGAGCTTAATATGGGCGATTTGAGAATTCTGGCCTTAAAAATATTAGAAAGTTCTTCTTTATGTTTTCTCTTTAATACTCTTGGAGAATTAGTTCTTGGAAAAAATAGAGAATTTCCAAAGGAAATATGGGAGAAATTGATTAATTTCTTAGAAAATAGAAACTTTAGAGGTGGAAAGGGAGAAAACTTAATACAAGGAAAAATAGATAATATTGAGAATATTAAGGAAGCTTTATTTCAAGAGCTTTTTTAAGACCATAATAAGGATCAATTCTGAGTAATTCAGGAGTTCCTGGAACGTCATAGATAAGATAAGCAATGATTCCTTCTTTTGGTTGAATTAATCTGTTAAATAGTACTTCTTCTCCTTGGGTGGCAAAATAGGCGGATATGGAAGGATCTGGATAATAATCTTTATTTCCTACTCTCAGGAGAAACATTTTTTGGTCTAATTTTACTGGAACTTTATCTAAGTTGAATATAGCTAATTCTAACAAAACATATCGCATCTTTGGATAAATACCATAGGCAAAGAGTCTTATCCCAGTAAAATCATAGTTGTAATTTAGGATAGAAAAATAAATATTTTCAAAATTTTTAACACTGTATTTTTTGTCTCCTCTTATGAGGATATTTTTTTCAGGACAGAGAATTAGATCACCAGACGTATATATTTCAAATATATTTTTTCCATCATATAATATTCCTAAATTCTCTGCGATGTACATGTTATCTAACTTTTTTAGTTCAAAGATCTCTTCTTGATACAAAAGTAATTTTGCTTCTGGAACAAAAATATAATTTTTAACTTTTTCTCCTTTATATTCTTTATTGTTAATAATCACAGGTATGGTTTGAGCATATAAAAGAGAGGAAAGAGTAAGTAAAATTATAAGAAATTTTTTCATGTCTTTACCCTCTTTAAAAATTATTTTTAAATATAGTATATTATATCTTGATTATGAATAAATTAAAAGCCATTTTTATAGACTTAGAATTGATAGAGCCCTTTTCTTTATTCGGATTAGAGGAATATTTATTGGATGATCAAGATAATATTTATCTTATTTTTTATTCTTTTCCCTCTTCGGTGATTTTAGGACGAACATCTAAAATTATGGAAGAAGTTTATTTAGATAACATAATTAAGGATAAATTAATTCTTGCGAGGAGAAGAAGTGGAGGAGGAGTTGTATATGTAAAACCTGATCAATTATGTGTTAGTTTTATATTTCCCAAGAGATATCTTCCCAAGGATTTATTAGAAAAATACAAGTTTATTACTTCTATCATTATAAAGAGTATTAATGAATTTGCAGATTCTATAAATTATGATGAAAGGGGAAATATTTTTTTGAAAAATGGAAAGATATCAGGATGTGGAAGTTATCTTTCAAAAGATTCTTATCTTCACCATCTTACTATTATAAGAGAACCTCTTTTAAATATGGAAAGATATCTTAAAAAAATTAAGTACAATACATCCTATTTAATGGTTCCTAAAGAAATCTTAAAAGAAAAGATTTTAAAAACTATGGAAGAAAATCTTAAAATTTTCTTTGAGAAAATAGATGTTAATTTAACAAATTGTGAAAAAATAATAGAAAAATATAGGGATGAAAAATTTATTTTTAGATTGTAAAATTGTCTTATGGTCTGGGCTTATCTTTCTATTTTAGGTAGAATTATTTTATTAGGCTACGAAAAGATCGTGGTAAAAAGACTTGGAACTTACAATGATAGTAAGGTTATTTCTTTTCTTTTCTTTTTTATTGCTGTTTTCTTCCTTTTTCCTTTTATCTTCTTAGACAGTATTCCAAAGAATTTTGAGTTTTCAAAATATGGGTTATTAAGTGGATTTATTTATTCTATTTCTTTTATTCTATATGTTAAGTCTTTATCTTTAGGAGAGGCTTCCCTTGTAGGACCGCTTTATAATTTTAATGTTTTCTTTCTTTTGATTTTAACTAGTATTTTTCTTAAAGAATCTCTTACTTTACCCAAGATTTTAGGATTATTTCTTCTAGTTTATGGGGCATCTTATCTGGAAAAGAAGGGATCTTTTCTTTCTTCTTTAAAACTTTTGTTTAAGAGGAAGGAGACCCTTTTGATGATTTCAAGTTCTTTTTTGGTTTCCGTAGGAAGGACTATTGATGGGTTCGTGGTTGAGAAGGTTAGTCCTCTTTTTTATTGTTTTTTCCTTTATTTTATAATTAGTATTTTTCAATTTTTTTATATTTTATGGGAGAAAAAATTGAAGGAGATTTTTAGAGTTTTAAAAGAAAATACAAACTTAGTTTTGATTGCTAGTGCAATTAATGCTTATTCTTATCTTCTTCTTCTCTTTGCCTTTAGATATATAGATGTTAGTATTGCGGAACCATTATCCATGTTGAGCATGATATTAACAGTAATCCTTGCCCATTATATTTTTAAAGAAAAAATAGGAACTCGCCTACTTGGTGTTTTTATCATGATTTTAGGATCTTATATTTTGTTCTTGAAATAATCATCTACAGGAACTACAATTTCTTGAAGAGCAAGAAGAACATATTCCCTTTTCAGAACCTATGGATGCAAATAGAGATATTAGTTTCTTAATATTTTTCCCTCCACAATTGGGACATTCAATCTCCTCTTCTTTATAAGTAAGTTTTTCAAAGATATTACCGCAATCTTTACATTTATATTCATATATTGGCATTAATATCACCTCTGAAATATTCTGAGAATTCTTCTGAAATTATCCCATATTGATGCTCTTTCTTCAAGAATTTCTTCGGGAATATCTAAATTATATTTTGATAAAATTGAAACTATATCAGATTTTATAGTTTCTTTATCTTTTAAAGACATATCTTCAGTAAAATCTTTATATAATATTCCTATCGCAGATATTGGAGAAATTCGAAAATCTAGTGCTACTCCATTCTCAAAATGTACAATTTCGGGAAAGAAGGAAGAGGAATTTATACTTTCTAACTTCTCCATAACAAATTTTTCTCCAAATCTTTCCTTTTCTTTTTGAAGAATTTCATTAAAGGCATAAAGATATATTGATTCCTGTTTTTCTTGTGTTAATATATGTTCTAAACCAACTTCTAAATCATTTAATCTCTTTAAGAATTCTACAATTAAATCTCCTTTTATAATATCTCCGTGTTGAGGAAGTATAAGTTCTGGAATAGGTTCTAATCTTCCTATTTTGTCTACAGCAAGTCTTAAAGCTTCTCTCGTAGGAATATAGATCTGATGAAATATTTTTATTCCTTCCCAAGAGTCCTTAGTAGCATAAATGTCTTCTCCTGCTTTTGTGACTAGTCCTCCTAACAAGTCTCCAGAAAAGAGAACTCTCCTCGTGGGATAATAAATCATACAGGCTCCTCGGAAATGACAAAAAGGTGTAGGAACAAATTGAAAAGCATGCCCTGTTCTTAATATTATCTTTTTATTCGGAAAATATTCAACAGCTTGGAATCTTTCTCTATCTAATCCATAGTTTCTTATTAATCTCCAAGTATCTTCGGAGGAAAGAAGTATAGAATTAGGAGATAGAGACATGAGTCCAGGTAAAGAAGAGGTAAGATCTGGATCTTGATGATTTACATAAATAATGTTTAGATTTTCTGCCCCTCCAATTAAATCCTTTAATGTTAAAGTCAAATCATTGAAGTAAATTAAAGGTATGGGATCAATTAAGATGTTAATTTTGTTTCCATTATTAGAAAGAGTTAAGAGATAACTATTAGATACAAAGGGCAACTCAGGGGTTTGTATTAGATACAAATCTTTTATAATTTCAACAACTTTTAATGCCATTTTTCTTTTTCCTCCATTTAACAATTTTTAAAGTGTATATAGCTAAATTATATATCTTTTATGTATTTAATCAAGAGATTTTTTTGAAAAGAAATTTTTATATATAATTAGTCTTGTATTTTGAAATTTAATGAGAAAGGAGGAAAATAGGTGGACTTAATTGAAGTTTTAAAAAATTTATCAGCCCTCGATGGCCCATCGGGATATGAACAGAAGGTAATAAATTATATAGAGGAAGAAGCAAAAAAAATTGAAAAGACCGAGACAGAAATAGATAAGCAGGGAAATCTTATTGTCAGGAAGGATGGAAAGGGAAAGAAAATTGCTCTTTTTGCTCATGCAGATGAGATAGGATTTGTGTTAACGAAAAGAGAATATGGTAATTTTTTTAGGTTTTCTACCTTTGGAGGAATCGACCCTAAAGCTATTATTGCTCAAAGATTAAGATTTCATACAAGGGATGGAAGTATTGCCTATGGAGTTGTGGGGATGTTAGAACCTCATCTTCAAACAGAAGAGAGTAGAAGTAAGGTTCCTTCTCTTGATGACCTTTTTATTGATATGTTAGAAAACGAAGATAAAGTAAATATTGGAGATATTGGAAATTTTACCTCAGAACCATTTCTTCTTTCAGAAAAATATTTAACAGGTAAGGCATTAGATAATAGAGTAAGCTGTGGAATTCTTCTTTATACTATGGAGCTTTTGAAGGAATTTATTCCAAAATCTGAAAGTTACTTTGTTTTTAACATTAGAGAAGAGGATGGAACATCGGGTGCTCGAGGACCTTGCTACAAAATAAAACCAGATCTTGCTATAGTTTTAGATGTAACTCATGCTGATATTTCTCGTCCTTCCTATCCTAAGATTGAAACAGGAAGAGGTCCTGTTTTTAATATAGGTCCTGTTATAAATAGGGAGTATTTCGAGAAAATAAAAAATCTAGCAGAAAGAATCTCTGTGAATTATCAAATAGAACCTACAGGAGCAGTAAGTAATACTGATACTGATATAATCCAAATCTCTGCAGGAGGAATTCCCACATTACTCATCTCTATTCCCTTAAGATATATGCATACTCCTTATGAGGTGGTAAATTTAAGGGATTTGGAAGAAACCGCAAGACTTCTTTCCCATTTCATAGCAAGAGGAGGTGAATGATTTGTATATAAAAGAGTTAACAGAGATTAGTGGAGTATCAGGGTATGAGAAAAAGGTAAGGGAATTTATAAAAAATAAAATAAAAGAAAAAGTTGAGGGAATAGAAGAGGATGGTTTAGGAAATCTCATAGCATGGAAGAGAGGAAAGAATAGTAAAAAATTAATGATCTGTGCTCATATGGATGAGGTAGGTTTTATGGTTAGCAATATTGAGGAGGATGGAAAATTGAGTGTTATTCCCTTGGGAGGCATAGATCTTAGGGCAGTTATTGGAAAGAAGGTCTTAGTTGGAGAAAATGAAATTCCAGGAATTATTG
Organism: Dictyoglomus sp.; assembly: GCA_025060475.1. Classification (NCBI taxonomy): domain Bacteria; kingdom Pseudomonadati; phylum Dictyoglomota; class Dictyoglomia; order Dictyoglomales; family Dictyoglomaceae; genus Dictyoglomus; species Dictyoglomus sp. The sequence continues at coordinate 16,591 of JANXBZ010000012.1, forward strand.
GGTATAAACCCGTTCATCTTCAAAGAAGTGATTTACTAACTCCTCCTAGCTTAAATGATATAAAAATAGATATCGGTGCCACAAAAAGGAGTGAAGTTGAAGGAAAAATAAAAATCGGAGATTTTGTCGCCTTTGCAGGAAATTCCATGATTCATGCAGAATGGTTTTCGGGAAAAGCATTAGATAATAGAGGAGGATGTTCCCTTTTGATAGATCTTATAGAGAAGAATCTTGATTTAGCTTATACAACCTATTTTGTCTTCTCCGTTCAGGAGGAGTTAGGATTAAGAGGAGCAAGGGTTGCCAGTGAGAGGATAAATCCCGATTTTGCTTTTGTTATTGAGACTACTACCTCGGGAGATAATCCAGAATTTCCCGAAGATAGAAGGTCTTCTGAGCTGGGAAAAGGTCCTGTTATTACTCCTGTTCATTCAGGGTATGTGAATGATGAGAGATTATTTAATTGGGTATTAAAGATAGCAAAGGAAAGTAATATCCCCCATCAGATAAAAAGAAGAACTGTAGGAGGAACCGATGCAAGGGCTATTGCTGTATCATCGGGTGCTCCTTCCCTTGTAATTTCTATCCCTTCAAGATATATTCATTCTCCTTTATGTGTAATGAATTTATCCGATTATGAAAATACTTTAAAATTACTCTCTATTCTTTTAGTGAAGGAGGAAGAAAGATGAAAGATTTAGTAAAGAAACTAACTCAAACCTCTTCTCCCAGTGGAAGGGAAAGTGAGATTAGAAATATTATATTAGATGAAGTTAAGGATTTTATAGATGGATATGAGATAGATAAATTGGGAAATCTTATTGTTTGGAAAAAAGGAAGAAGTGATGAGAAACTTCTTCTTGATGCCCATATGGATGAGATCGGAGTAGTTGCTACATATATCGATGATAAAGGATTTATTAGGATTGAGCCTGTAGGAGGAATATCTCCCTATAATCTTTTAGGCTCTACTATTTCTTTTCCCAATGTAAAGGGAATTGTAGGAGTAGAGGGAGAGACCCAGGAGGATCTTGCTAAAAATATAAGAGAACTTAATTTTGATAAAATTTTTGTGGATATTGGAGTAGGAGATAAAGAAAGAGCAGAGGAATTGGTCCCTCCAGGCACTTTTGGTGTTTACGATGCTCCTTTTATTGATTTAGGGGAAAGAATAGTGTCCAAAGCTATGGACGATAGGATTGGATGTGCTATTATTATTGAGGTTCTAAAAAGATCAAAACCCTACCATAATCTGTATGCTACCTTTTCTGTTCAAGAGGAAGTAGGACTTGTGGGAGCAAGTACTGTCGCTTTTAATATAAAGCCTGATATGGCAATTGCAGTGGATGTTACCTCTTATTCCGATACTCCAAAAGGAAATAAAAGAATGTCCCTTATTTTAGGAAAGGGTCCCGCTATAAAGATCAAAGATAGTGCATCTATTAGCGATAGGAGAGTAGTAGAGAAACTGAGAAGTATAGCGGAGAAAAATAATATTCCTTATCAAATAGAAGTTTTACTAAGGGGAGGAACCAATGCGGCAGTTCTTCAAACTACGGGAGAAGGAATCGTTAGTGGGACTTTATCTATACCTACAAGATATGTCCATTCTCCCCATGAGATGGTAGATTTGAAAGATGTAGAAAATGCAGTAAGATTATTAGTCCTTTTAGTAGAAGGAGAGGAAAAACTACTTTAAACCTATAAATTGGGAAAGAAGCTCGAGGTTTCTTTTAATAATATTAAATATTCTTCCTGCCTCCTCGAGCTTCCATTTAGAACATAGATAAAGATAAATTAAAACAGAAAGGCCAACGGAAGAAAGAACAGAAATTCCTAATCCCAATTGATTTTTAGGTAAAATAAAGGATAAGAAATTATATGATAAAAGGCCAATAATTCCGATAATAAAGCCGCCAATGGTAAATAGTTTTGTTTTTTCGAATAGTTCTTTTGTGAAGGGAGCATGAATTTTTCTTTTTAATTCTCTATAGAGAAGTATAGAGGCAATAGATGATGCACAGGATGTTGCTAAGGCAAGCCCCATATGGGCTAAAGGTTTGATAAAGATAAAGTTTAAGACTATATTGGAAATTAAAGCTATAATGGAAATTTTAGTAGGAATTTTAGTATCATGAAGGGAAAAGAAAACTCTGACCAAAATTGTATTTATGGACATGGAAATAAGACCAAGAGAATAAAAAATCAATGATTCTGAGGTTCTTTTTGTAGCAAGAGCATCAAAGAGACCTCTCTCAAAGGCAAGCTGTACTATAGGTTTTGCCAAAAAGATAAATCCAAAGGTGGAGGGAATAACTAGGAATAAAACTGCTCTTAAGGTTTTCTCCATGGATATTTTTAGATTGGAGAGATCTTTACTTTGGGCATTAAAGGCAAACTCTGTATAGGTTGCTGTGGCAAGGGCATTGACAAATAAATTAAATGGAAGCTGATATATTCTACTGGCATAATTTAATGCGGAAATACTTCCCTCAGGAAGATAAGAACCAAAAATTCTATCCACTGCCATATTTATAAGTCCAATACTTTGAGCAATAAATATGGGACCGGTAAGATAAAGAGCCTTTTTAAGTCCTTCATATTTGAAGTTTAACTCCCATTTTAAAGAAAATCCAATCTTGGAGATATAAGGAAGAAGAATAATATATTGTAATACAACATTGGCTAAGGAGCCCCATCCAAGAACATAAACTCCTAAGGATTTATAAAGGAAATATATGGTAATAATAAATATAACATTTCCTATTACTCCTGAAAGATTTGGAAGAAAGAAACTTCTTTGAGAGTTAAAGATTCCTGATATTAATCCATAGGTTCCCCAAAAGATTATGGAGGGAAGCATAATATAGGAAAGATATATGGAAAGATTTTTTGTCTCTTCATTGAAGCCTGGAGCAAGTATAGTAATAATTATTGGGGATAATAAATAGGAAAGGATTGTTACAATTAGAAGAATAATAAAAATGTCTGAAAGAAGAATATTAGCAAATCTTTCTGCTTCTTCCTTTCCATGTTTTTCTTTCCATTCAGCATAAAGGGGAATAAATACCGATGAAAGGGCTCCTGAAACCAACCCTGCTAAAATGCCTGGAACTGCTTGAGCCACTACAAAACTGTCAGTAAATTTTCTTGCTCCAAAGAAGGCAGCAATCATCATCTCTCTTAAAAATCCTAAGATTCTACTAAGTATGGATAAAAGAGTAATGAGGATGGTTGCCTCAGTAATACTCTGTCTCAAGAATAATCTTTTCAGTCTTTGTAAAATACTCTTCTTGTCCATGGATTTAAAACAAAGATATTATACCAGAAAATTATGTCTTAACAAAAAACAGATTAAAGATTAAAATTAAACTATGAACATTGGTGATAAGATTAGAAAAATAAGAAAACAAAAAAACTTAACCTTAGAAGAGTTATCAAAAAAAACAGGACTTTCCCTCTCTTATATATCCTTGATTGAAAGGGGATTAAAAAACCCCTCCTTAAAGGCTTTGGAAAAGATTGCAGAATGCCTAGATATAAGTCCCTCAATCTTTTTTAGAGAAGAAGATATTGATGAAAAAGAAAGTATAGAGGTATTTTTAAGAGCAAATACAAATTTAGATGAAGAAGAAAGAAAAATGATTATTCAACTTATTGAGTCTCTGGAGAAGAAAAAGAATGTACGAGGAGCTAGTTAGGGAAATTCTTCTATATTTTTCTATAGGAAAACCCCCAATAAAGCCCGATTTAATTGCCTATGGATTAGGTTTGAAGATAATATTGTCCCCTTCTCTTGGAAATATATCAGGATTTATATGTAGTTTTAATAATTCCGGAGTTATATTAGTAAATAAATATCATCCATTGACAAGACAAAGATTTACAATCGCTCATGAGCTTGGACATTACTTCTTGCATCATAAATCTTTCCTTTCCTTTGAAGAAGATAAAATAATGCGAATTCAAGCCAATAATTTTGCAGGAACCCTTCTTTTGCCATATTTCCTATTAGAAAGATATCTTTATCTCCATCCGTCGAAAATATCTAAGATATTTATGGTATCCCAAGGAGTAGTAGAAAGAAGGATAGAATTTTTAAGAAGGGAGAATAAGATATGAAAAGAAAAGCTATTATTAGCTTAATCTTTATACTTTTAATTGTTCTTCCCATTTTCTCTCAAGATTTGGAAGATCCATGGAAATTATTATTTAATAATAATTGGGAATTGGCAAAGAATATATGGCTTTCAAAGGAAGATAGTTACTTATCAAATATCGGTTTATCTTTATTATCTCTATTTCGAGATGATCCTAAATCCGCATGGAATTACTGGGAAAGGGCAATAAAATTAAATCCAAAATCCTATTGGCATAATGTCATTGGTTTATTAGGTATTAGGATGTGGGAGGATCTTGGTAAGATACCGTATTTTAAAAAGCTTTTAGAAAATTATAAAGAAAGATCTGAGTATTTGGACTATCTTTATTGGAGAAGCTTATGTAGCATAAGGGATATAGAGGGTTTGAAGAAATTTAAGAAAAATAAGGGACTTATTGATGAATGGTTGATTATAGGGCCCTTTGATAATGTAGGAAATTCTGGATTTTACAAAGAATATCCTCCTGAGAAAGAGATTAATTTAGAGAAGACCTATTTAGGAAAAGGAGGAATAGAATTAAAATGGTTCTCTCCTAAGAAATATTCCAATACGGGATATATAAGTTTCTATAATTTATTATATCCCAATAAATGGGGTGTAGCTTATGCATTAACTTATTTTTATTTGCCGAGAACCCAGGAAATTCTTATTAACTTAGGAAGTGCTGAAAGTATTGCCCTTTGGATTAACGATTTTCCTTATATAAAAGAGGATGCAGAAAGATCTTCATACTTTGGACAAAATATTTTAAGAATAAAACTTTCTTCAGGGTGGCATAAGATCTTAATAAAGGTAGCTAATACCGATGGAGATTGGGGATTTTTCTTCTCTGTTACCGATTCTTCAAACAAACCCATTACTGATATAAAATTTTCCAAGGAGCCTCAAAGATATTCAAGAAGGATCTTTGATTTTAAAGAAGAAAATCCAGAGCTTCTTTTAGCAGAAGAGGTAAGATATTTACCAATATTTTATATATTTTCAGCCTATCTTTTAATGGAGAAGGGAATTTATGATAAAGCGGAAAATCTTCTTCAGATGGCTCAGAGAATCAATCCTGACTCTGCTCTTGTTAATTACTTCTTGGGAAGGTTAAATTTATATACAGGAAAAGAGGAGAAAGGAAAAGAATTAATTCTTAAAGCTTTTAATAAAGTTCCATCTTTTACTCAGACTTTCTCATATCTTGCAGGATACAGCTATTCCTATGGAAGATATGAGGAGGCTATTGATTACTTAAAATCTGCATTAAAAGAAAATCCCTATGCTTTTCAGGTAAGAACAATTATTTCAAGAATATTTTTAAGAAAGGGATGGTTAAGAGAAGCGGATGAGAATATTAAATTCTTAGAAGAAAATTATAAAGAAAGTCTTGTTAAGGATTATTTAAGGGGAAGATGGTATGAAGCAAAGAATCAATACGATAGAGCCATAAAAAAATATGAAGAGGTTTTAGAAAAAGATTCAGAATACTGGGAAGGGATTTATTCATTATATTATCTTTCTAAAAACTTAGGAAAATGGGAGATTTCTGAGAAAATTCTTAATATCTTTGAAGAAAAAGATCCTTCGGATTTATGGATATATTTAGAAAAAGCAGAAATATTTATAGCAAAAGGAGAAGAAGAAAAAGCCTATGAAATTTTAAATTATTCCTTGTATATTTCTCCTTATCATCCTGATATTTATTTTAACATGGGAAATCTTAGTCATCTTAAGGGAGAAAAAGATAAAGCAATTAACCTCTTTGAGAAGGCATTGGATCTTGAACCTGGTTATCAAAAATTAAGAGAATATCTTTCCTATTTAAGAGAAGAGACCATATCTTTGCCTGATATTAGTGAATATCTTAAGATTCCCATACCAAAGGAATACTTAGATTATCCCGGAGTAGTACTATTAGATGAGAAGAGAAGAATTGTGCATAAAGATGGGTCTGCAACAAATATTTATCACAGCATAATAAGAATAAATAATGATAAGGGAAGGGAAAGATATGGAGAATTTACTATAGATTATGACTCTACCTTTGAATCTGTAAGAATATTAAGAGCAAGAACCCTAAAACCCAATGGAGAGGAATTAGAAGCAGTATCTATAAAAGATTTTGCCATAGCAGAGGATTATCCATTATATACCGATCAAAGACAGATTGTAATATCCATGCCTGGGGTTGAGGCTGGGGTAATTTTAGAGTGCTTTTATATAGTAGAAGAATTTACAAGAAGTGTGTTTGGAAAACAATTTCAGGATCTTTATTTCTTCCAATGGCAAGATCCTGTTTTAACAAGTAGATATCAATTGAAGGTTCCTAAGGGAATTCAATTTAAATATAAAACCTATAACGTAGAACTTACTCCTAAAATTGTGGAAGAAAAAGACTTTCTTATATACACTTGGGAATATAAAAATATTCCTCCCCTTCTTCCAGAGCCCTATATGCCTTATTATGCCAATGTATTGCCTCAGCTTTGGATTACCACATATCCTGATTGGGAAACTCTTTCCGAGTGGTTTGCTTCTATCTCCTACCCTCAAATTAGAGGAGATAAGGCTATTGAAGAAAAGGTAAAAGAATTGACCAAAGATAAAAAGACAAGAGAAGAAAAAATTAAGGCTATTTATAATTATGTAATATCTAATATAAGATATGTGGGATTGGAATATGGGATAAGAGGAGTTATGCCCCATCAGGCTCCTGAAATATTTAAGGTGAAATATGGAGATTGTAAGGATAAAGCAGTTTTAATGATAACTATGCTAAGGCTTGCAGGAATTGAATCATATTATACTTTAGTAAATACTCGTTTCTCTACATCTCTTAAGAAAGAACTTCCAGGTTTTCAATTTGATCATGCTATCTGCGCTGTTCCTTTAAAAGATAAATGGCTATTTTTGGATGGCACAGCAGAGGATACTCCTATGGGGGAAGTTCCTATTATGGATCAAGGAGCGGATGTAATGATTTTGAAAGATGATGGAAGTTATATCTTCACAAAGATTCCTCTAAGTAAGCCTGAAGAAAATAGAAGATATTATAAAGTTAATATAAATATAGATGAAAAAGGGAAATTAACAGGAAAACTAAATTTAGAATCCAGGGGATATTTTGGGGTTTATTCCCGTTGGAATCTAAAATCCGCATCATCTTTAGAAAAGGAAGAAACTTTATCCCAGAGTATAAATGTTAAATTACCTGGTTCCATATTAAAGGAATGGTCTATAGAAAATTTAGAAAATTTAGACTTTCCTGTAGTAATTAAGATGTCCTTTGAAAACGATAAATATATAAAAAGGGATAAAGTTGTTTACTTTAATCCTGTATTGTTTACTAAAATCACTTCCGCTGTTGAAATAGGAAAACCCGAAAGAAGATATCCTATAAATTATTATTATCCCTATGAGGAGATAGAGGAGATTGAAGTTAGTCTTCCTCCATCTTGGGAAATTAAAGAAATTCCATCTAATGCAGATTTAAAATATCCCTGGGTAACCTATGAGAGGAAGATAATAAGAGAAGGAAATAATTTAAAGATTAGAAGAATTTTTAGGTTAGAGAAAATTGAGATAGGTTTGGAAGATTATAAAGCTTATAAAGAAGTTATGGAAAGGATAATAAAACTAGATCAGGAAATGATTGTCTGTTCTCCTTCCCAATAAAAAATTTATACAAGTATTTCTTTTTTAATTAAATTTATCTCTTCAAAATTCTGAGCAATATTTATAGAATGATCTCCAATTCTTTTTTCATTCTTTCAATATGCTTATTAATAGCTTCCTTTAATCTTGATACATGACTTTCTCTTATCATCTCAAAGGCATTTTTCATGTTTTTAAATACAAGATTTTTTAATTCATCAAGATCTTTTTTAGCAAAATCTGAAAATTCTACTTTACTTGATATCATATCCTCAGTTTTCTCCATAATTCTTTCTACATCATCTAAACTTCTTAGTATGGCATTTAATTCCTTAGCTTCTCCTTAGATATTTCTGTCATTCTTATCAGTTCCTTTCTTGCACTCTCCAGGGCAGTAGAAGGAGTATTTAGGAGAAGGGGATTTAAGAATAATGGCTTTCTTATAACTATTCTTTCTTCTCCAGGTACTATTCCTGTCTTGCAGTATGAGAAGATGTTAGGGAAACTAATCTTGTGAAAAGAGAAAGAAAGGGAATATTGAAAAATAGATGGGCAATTGCAGTTCTTCTTGCAGAAAGTCTCGTATTTATTGATGCTATAAGAGCTGTAACACAGGTTCCTATATTGGCACCTAAGATAAGGGGAATAGCATCCTTTCCTGCCAATGCCACCACTATACTTGTGGTCACACTACTGCTTTGGATTATTGCAGTTATTACCGCCCCCGTAAGGATTCCAAGAATGGGAGATACTTACTCATAGAAATCATTAAGGAATGAAAGACTTGCCAATTTCTAAGATTAGATAGCGCGTCTTCCATTAAATAAAGACCTAAAAATAGAATTCCAAAACCAAAAAGGGCTTCACCAATAAAAGAAGAAATCCAGAAAAAAGAAAGTAAGGAGCCACATGAGTAAGCTTAAAAGCAACAATCTGAGCAGTAATAGTGGTTCCAATATTTGCACCAAAGATAATTCCAAGAGATTCTTCTAAGGTTAGTAATCCAGCATTAACAAATCCGACGGTTAAAACCGTTACTGCGCTACTACTTTGGACAATAGACGTGATTAAAGTTCCAAGAAAAAGTCCCCTCCATGGAGAGTTTGTAATCTTTTCAAAGATTTCCCTTAATCTTGATCCTGAGATCATTTGGACTATTCTATATAGAAAAAGAAAAAACCCTGCCAATGAGAGTCCTATATTCATCTTTCTCCTCCCATAAGGTTTGTCTAATTGAAATTTTAGCATTATAATTTTAAAAACTATGTGTGGAAGATTTTTATTGGTAGATATAGAAAAAGTTCCTGAAAGGTTTAATGTTCAAATATATGAAAGTTCTCATCTGAGAAAAAGATATAATATTTCTCCAGGGCAACCTGTACAGATAATTTTTCAAGAAAGTCCTAACAGGATAGAAGAAGCAAGATGGGGACTTATTCCTCACTGGGCAAAGGATCCATCCATTGGGAATAGGATGATAAATGCAAGGGCTGAATCTCTCTTTGAAAAACCTGCCTTTAGGGATTCTCTTATAAATAGAAGATGTTTAATTCCTGCCAATGGATTTTATGAATGGAAAAAAGAAGGCTTGGAAAAAATTCCCTATCTTATCCACTTAAAAGATTTTTCCCTTTTTGCCTTTGCAGGACTTTACGATTTATGGGAGGATGAAAAGGGAAATTTAATAAGAACCTTTACAATAATAACCACATCTGCCAATTCCTTTATAAAAGAAATCCATGATAGAATGCCTGTAATTTTGAAAAGGGAAGAAGAAGAGATTTGGATAAATAAAAAGGAGAAAAATATTAGAAAACTTTTGGATCTTTTAAAACCTTATCCAGCGGAGCTTATGTCTGCTTATACAGTATCTAAGAAGGTAAATAATCCTAAATACGATTCCGAGGATTTAATAAAGCCTTTTAATTACTAAGATTAAACCTTTGCAAGTATTTCCTCCATTATTATATCAATCATTACTTCAGAAAGTTTCGGATCAAACTGAGTTCCACTACATCCTTTTATTTCCTCGATAGCTTCTCTTAAATTTAGGGCTTTTTTATAAGGTCTTTCACTGGTCATGGCATCAAAAGAGTCTGCAATACAAAGAATTCTTGACTCTAAAGGTATTTCTTCTCCCATTAATCCATCGGGATAGCCCTTTCCATCCCATCTTTCATGGTGATGTCTTACAATATGGGCTATATCTTTAAACTCTTCTATCCCTTTTAAAAGCTCTTCACTTTTTACAGGATGAATTTTTATTAATTCATATTCTCCTTTTGTTAAAACTTCAGGTTTATTTAAAATTCTTTGGGGTACATATATCTTTCCTATATCATGTACCAATGCAGACCAATAAATCTTTCTTATGGTTTCCACAGGTAAATTAAGCTTTTCTGCAATTTTTACAGCATATTTTGCTACCCTCTCAGAGTGACCTTGAGTATACTTATCATAGTATTCCAAGGTTTTCACAAGGGTAAGAATTATTCTGTTTAGAAATATTTCTTCTTTTCTAAGATAATCTCTTAACTCATGAAACTCTAAAAGAATATTTTCGAACCATTCCATAAGTTTTATATCTATTTCAGTAAATTTCTCTTTGTTTTCATCATGAATATTAATGAAAACTAAATATTCACTGAATTTTAATGGCAAAATTAAGGACTCTTTTATATTTTTATAAAAATTTTGAAAATCTTGAAAGATTAAAGAAAGATCTTCTTTATGTAAAATTTTTATGTTATCTAGAATTTTTAAGATTTTTAATTTTATAATTTTTCCTTCCAATTCTTCTTTAATCCCATAACTCTTTAAAACTTCAAGTTCATCCTCTCTTTTTAAAAAGATAATTCCCGAATCCGCTTTAGGAAATGTAGCCACACAAAAATCTAATATCCTTTTTAGAAAATCCTCTTCCTTTAGTTTTATATTCGTTAAATCGGAGATTAACTCATAGGTCCTCCATATCCTTTCCGAAGCCTTCTCTAGTTCTTTATGGGTTTCTCTTAATTCTTCTGTTGCTTTTAAAACTCTTTTTGCAAGAATTCTGTTAAATATGAAAAGAATTAAAATTATTGAAAATGCTGATAATAAAATATATAAAATTATCTTTCCTAACCATTCAGGATATTCTTCTTCTTTCACAATATATTTTTCAGCTAATTTTTCCAATTCCTCATCTTTAATTTGGGAAAGATTTTCATTTAAAATATTTAAAACTTCTGTATTTCCATCTTGAGTGGCAAGATAAAGGTAATTAGAAGTAAAAGGCTTTGATTTTGAAAATTTATAAAGAAGGTCGTATTTTATCAAATAGAAATTTGCAGGAATATCATCCATTAAAAATACACTTATCTCACCTTTTTTTGCGGATTCCACAATATCAGAATAATTTTTATAAAGTTTAAATCTTATATTGGGATTTTTAGATAAAGAAATTTTTATAAGTGCATCATTTTCTTTAACTCCAACTACATAGGGAGTGATATCATCTAAAGATGAGATTGGGGGAAGTCTTGAATCATAGTAGATACTTGAGGTCATTTTAAAAAGGGGCTTTGTAAAATCTAAATATTTTTCCCTTTCCTCTGTTTTAAATATGTTATCTATAATGTCCGCCTCTTTGTTTTTTATCATCTCATGGGCTTTTGCCCATTCCACAGGCATTAATTTTACCTTTATTCCTGTTCTTTCCTCCCAAATCTTCCAAAAATCCACAGAAATTCCCACAAAATTCCCATGTTCATCAATATAGGTAAAGGGGGGATAGTCTCTATCTAAGACAACCCTTAGTTCCTTCCCGTAAAGAGGAGTATATAGTAAAAGAAAAAGTATAAATATTAAACTTACTCTCTTAAACATTTATTTTTTCCCAACTTAGCAAGATTTTAATATACTAGTTAATTATATCATAAAACTTGACTTTCTTCTCTTAAAAAGTCAGGAGCCACTACAATCTAATAATCTTTTTTCTCTTAAAGTAGTAACAAGACCAATATATCTATGTTATAATTATGAGCTATGAAACTAATTATTGGTCAGTTTACTGATGCTTATCCTCCCATAACAGATGGAGTCGCTAATGTAGTAAAAAATTATGCCTATTGGTTGAATAAAAAATATGGAAAAACCTACGTAATAACTCCAGCTTTTCCTAATTATAAAGATGAGGAAGATTTTGAAGTTATAAGATTTTTCTCTATTCCTCTTATAATAAGACCCCCTTATAGATTAGGGATACCTTTTATAGATTTAAAATCTATGGAGAAAATTAAAAAAATTCCCTTTTCTCTAATTCATGCCCATTCTCCCTTTTCTGCAGGAGTTTTAGCTTTATATATTGCAAGAAAAAAAAGAATTCCAATTATTGCTACTTTCCATACAAAATATTATGATGATTTTAAATCCGCAGTAAAATCAGATCTTTTAGCTAAAATTATGGTCAAAATAATTATGGAATTTTATAATCAAGTGGATGAGGTTTGGACTGTTAACAAATCTACAGCGGATATTCTTTTTGAATATGGATATAGAAAAAAGGTAGAGATAGTTCCCAATGGAAGTGAATTTATTCCCCCTTCCAATAAAGAAGAATATAGAAAAAGAATAGATGAAATTTATAATCTTTATCCTGAGGAGATAGTACTTTTGTATGTTGGTCAATTAATTCTTCACAAAAATCTTGAATTTTTAATATATTCTTTAAAATATCTAAGGGATTGGGAAGTAAGTTTTAAGATCTTTATTGTGGGAACAGGAAAAGACGAAAGATATCTTAAAAATTTAGTTAAAAAGCTTGATCTAGAAAAATTTGTGATATTTACGGGGAAAATATTAGATCGAGAATTATTAAAATCCTTCTATGCAAGAGCGGATCTTTTTCTCTTTCCCTCTTTATATGATGCATCCGCTGTTGTAATTAAAGAGGCTTCTTCCTTTGGATGTCCTTCATTAGTAATTGAAGGTTCTGCCACTTCTGAAGGAATAATTGAGGGATATAACGGCTTTTTATCTAAAAATGATCCTTTTTTGTATGCCATTAAAATAAAGGAAATAATTTCTGATAGAGAAAAATTAAGAGATGTGGGAGAAAGAGCAAGAGAAACACTATATAGGCATTGGAGAGATATATTAGAAGAAGTGGCTGGAAGATATGAGGAGATAGTTCGAAGGCATCAATCGAAAATCTTTAAATTTTCTGATTTTTAAATTAACTTGAAAAATTAGCTTTAAACTATTTGGTTAAACATTGAAAAATTTCCCTTAAATAATATTTTTATATCCCATTGACACCATTTCTTTTTTAGGTATAAAATAAGCCTAAAAATATTGTGTGCGAAAAAATAAACTGGAAAATATGGAAAAAATTCTCTTAAATTTTTAAACGCAAGAAAAAATTTATAGGAGGTGGGAGAAAAAATTTATTAGAAATTCTTAAAAAATAGAAAGGAGGATTTTATATGTTTAACAGAAAATTCCTTATTATCTTAATTCTTCTTGGTATTTTTCTGATTAATGTGGGAACCAGTGCTGGATATCCAGAAAGACCTGTTCAGATTATAGTCCCTTGGTCTGCAGGTGGAGCTACTGATGTTCTCTTTAGGACTATTGCCAGTGTATTTCCTAAATATGCTAATGGGCAACCTTTAGTTGTGAACAATATTCCTGGTGGTGGAGCAGTGCCAGGAACTATGGAGTTTTTGAGGGCAAAACCCGATGGATATACTTTGCTTTCCTTTGCAGCACCAATATTAATTAAATCCCATATGGATCCCGTTCAATTTGATGTCAATTCCTTTGAGCCAGTAGTATTAGTAGTTAATGACCCTTGCTATATTCTTGTTAGGAAGGATTCTCCTTGGAAAAACTTGAAGGATTATGTGGAATTTGCAAAACAAAATCCCGGAAAGATAACCATTGGGAATGGTGGTGCAGGAGGCGGAACCCATCTTGCTGCTCTTGCCTTTGAGGCCTTCGCAAAGATTAAGCTTACCCATGTTCCCTTTGAAGGTGGCGGTCCTGCAGTTACTGCTCTTGTAGGAGGACATATTGATTCCTATATGGGTGCTGCACCAGAGGGATTAACAAATGTAGATGCAGGACAACTAAGAATTCTTGGAGTATTTGGTAAGAATAGGATTGAAAAGTATCCTGATGTTGCTACTGCCAGAGAACAAGGATTTAATTTCTTATTTGGAATGTGGAGAGGAGTAGCAGTACAAAAGGGAGTTCCTAAAGAAATAATAGATAAGCTTCATGTAATATTCTATAAATGTATTCAAGATCCTGATTTCCAAAAGAGAGCAAAGGAGCTTGCATTGTCCATAGAATATAAAGGACCAGCATCCTTTGCAAAATTCATAAAGGATTACGACAAATATTATGAAAATCTTATTAAAACCAATAAATTAGGGACTAAATATAAGTATTAAAAATATTCCCCTGCCCAATAAGGGCAGGGGACTTTATTAAATTCCTAGGAGGAGTAAAAATGAAATTTAAAATAAATTGGGATGTGGGAATAGGTATTGGTATAGTGATTTTGGGAATTTTCATATTGATTCTTACTTTAGGAATGCCTAAATCGCCTTTGGGATTGGGACCTGGTGATTATCCCCGAGTAATATCTTATGGTTTAATAATTACAGGAATAATCTTAATTATTCAGGGATTAAAAGAGGAACCATCTTCGCAAAGGATTTATTCTTTGAATTCTTTAAAAAGGGTTGGTCTTCTTGTTTTATTGGGACTTCTTTATGTTTATTTAGTTCATTATATTGGTTTTTTATATTTAACTCCTTTTCTTATGGTGGCTACCATGTATCTTTTTGGATATAAAAAATTACTCTGGGGAATAATAATAAGCATATTGTTTACATTACTAGTAAATTTCATATTTTACAATATTTTTAAAGTTCCATTACCTGTCTTTTCTTTATTTTAATTTTTAGGAGGCTAAAAGATGGTAAATTATTGGTTAGAAGGACTTAAAATTGCAATTCAACCTAATAATCTTATCTTAATGCTTATTGGAACTATAGGCGGAATCATAGTAGGAGCTCTTCCAGGAGTTACTTCCTCTATGGGAATAATTCTCCTCCTTCCCTTTACCTATTATCTTGATCCAAAATCTGCAATGCTTATGCTTGCAGGAATGTATTCAGGATCCATGTTTGGTGGATCTATTTCTGCAATCCTTCTTGGAGTTCCTGGAACACCCTCTGCTTCTGCAACCCTTCTTGATGGATATCCCTTGGGAAAACAAGGAAAAGGAGGAAAAGCAATCTTAACTGCTCTTTATGCATCTACTGCTGGAGGAATTCTAAGTGGTATAGTTCTGGTATTTTTGGCACCTGAGCTTGCAAAATTTGCCCTTAGATTTTCTCCAGTAGATTATTTTGCTCTTTCCATATTTGGTTTAACAATAATAGCCAGTGTCTCTGGAAGATATTTAGTTAAGGGATTAATTGCAGGAATATTGGGACTTTTTATATCCACAGTGGGAGTTGAAAATATTAGAGGTTCCACAAGATTTACTTTTGGAATACCTGCTCTAACTGCAGGGTTTGAACTCCTTCCTGTACTAATAGGTGTTTTTGCTATTGCAGAGATATTATTGGAATTGGAACAAAGGGAGAAGGAATATAAAATTCAACATACTTTAACTTCTTCATTTTTAAGTTGGGAGGAAATTAAATCTTTATTAATACCTATACTTGTAGGAGCTGTTATAGGAATAACTATAGGGATTATTCCTGGTACAGGAGGAACCATTGCTACTTACTTAGCTTATAATGAGCTTAGAAGATGGTCTAAAAATAAACAGAAATTTGGAAAAGGAGCTATAGAAGGAGTAGCAGTTGTGGAATGTGCAAACAATGCAGTTACAGGTGGTGCATTGGTACCTACCTTAGCCCTTGGAGTTCCAGGAGACGTAGTAACTGCAGTAATGCTTGGTGCCATGATTCTTATAGGTGTAAGACCAGGACCTCTTTTATTCCAGGCAAGACCTGATTTAATATATTCTTTCTTTGCTGGTTGGTTCATTATTCAATTTATGATGCTTGGAACTGGATTTATATCGAGCTTAACTGCTCCTTACATCTTAAAAATTCCTAAAAATATTCTCATGCCTATAGTTCTTGTTTTCGCAATAATTGGTTCTTTTGCAATTAGAAACAGTCTTTATGATGTTGCTGTAGCAATAATCTTTGGACTAATAGGATACTTTATGAGAAAGCATAATTTCCCTCAAGCTCCTTTAGTACTTGGAGTAATCTTAGGTCCCATGGCGGAGACAAATTTAAATAGGGCATTAATATTATCCAGAAATGATTGGAGTATTTTAGTAAGAAGTCCCATCTCTTTAACATTATTAATTCTTTCTGTTTTATCTATAGTTTTTGCAGTTATTTCCTTTAGAAAGGAAAGTAAATAGGGAGGAGCTTATGGATAGAAAAGAAGAAGTTAGGATTAAACTTGATAGAGTGAGAGAATTTTTAAAGAATCATAATCTTTCTGCAATGCTTATTAAAAAGCAGCCAAACTTTTCTTGGATTACTGCAGGAGGAGTAAATTTTGTAGGTATGGCTACAGAAATGGGAGTAACTTCTGTTCTTGTCACAGAAAAGGATCAATTTGTAATAGCAAATAAGATTGAAGCAAGAAGAATGAGAGATGAGGAAGTGGGAGAAATAAATTTTGAAGTATTAGAATATGAATGGTACGAAGATAAAGAGATGGAAATTGTAAAGAAGATTGTAGGGGATGGAAATATTGGATGTGATGTACCTCTTTCTGGAACCCAGTTTGTAGATAATGATTTTAGAAGATTAAGATTTGAGCTTACTCAAGGGGAGATAGAAAGATATCAATTTTTAGGAGAAAAATTGTCAAGAATTGTAGAGGAAGTGTTAATGTATGAGACAAAGCCAGGGGATACAGAGATAGAAGTTGCAGGAAAGATATCCCAAAAACTTTGGAAAGAAGGGATAGAACCTACTGCATTTATGGTATCCTCTGATGATAGGGTAAGAAATTATAGACATCCTATTTCGAAGAATAAAAAAATAGAAAAACTTGTTATGGCTTCAGTTAACGCAAGGTATAAAGGACTTTACGCTACTATAACTCGTATGGCTTATTTTGGAAATATTCCCGAATCTTTGAAGAAACAATATGAAGATAACGTAGAAATTGAATGTATTATGATAAATAAAACAAGAATTGGGGAAGAGATGAGAGTACCTGTTCTTTCCGCTATAGAAGAATATGAAAAAAGAGGATATAAAGAAGAATGGAAATTACATCATCAAGGTGGATCTATGGGATACTACCCAAGGGATACAAGGGTAACCCCAAATACTACAGAAAAAGTAGTCAAAAATCAAGCTTTTTGTTGGAATCCATCCATATCAGGGACAAAATCCGAGGACGGATTTATAGCTACAGAAAATGGACCTATTATGATTACAAAACCTATTATTTTCCCTACTTTAAAGGTGGAAATCGAAGGAATAACTTTTATTAAGCCCGATATCTTAGTAATTTCTTAAGGGGGAATTAAGATGGAAAAGGTAAAAATAGGATTAGTTGGCGTGGGATTTATAGCAAAAATTCATATTTCTGCTTATAAAGAGATTGAGCCATATGCAGAAGTGGTTGGAGTTTGCTCAAGAAGAAGGGAAAATGCAGAAGAATTTGCAAATAGATATGGTATTCCTAAGGTATTTAATAATTTTGAAGAGTTATGTTCTGATTCAAATATAGATATAGTAGATATTTGTACCCCTACTAATCTTCATGATGATGTAATAATTTGCTCCGCTCAAAATAAAAAGCATGTGATATGTGAAAAGCCATTAACAGGATATTTTGGAGAAGATAGTGATAAGGAGTTTGTAGGAAAAGAAGTTCCTAAAAGTCATATGTATAAAAAGGTTTTAGAAAAAATTGAAAAAATAGAAAAAGCTATAAAAGAGAATAATATAAAGTTCATGTATGGAGAAAATTTAGTATATGCTCCTTCCATAGAAAAGATGAAAAGGATGATTCTTTCTTCCAATTCATCCATTCTTGAAATTAGAGCGGAGTGTAGTCATTCAGGATCCCATGCTACTTATGCCCATCTTTGGAGGACCTCTGGTGGTGGAAGCCTTATGCGTCTCGGCTCCCATCCTGTAGCTCTTGTCTTACATCTTAAGCATTTTGAGGGAATCAAAAAATTTGGAAAGCCTATAAGAGCAAAATCGGTCTGGGCGGAAATTGGAAATTTAACAAAAACTGAAAACTTCTTAAAGGAAGAAAAACATTATGTAGCAACTTTTTGGAAGGATGTAGAGGATTGGTCTGTTGTAGTTATTGATTTTGAGGATGGAACAAAGGGAATAATTTTCTCCAATGATATAAGCCTTGGTGGGCTTAAGAATTGGATACAAGTAAATCTTTCTAAAGGAATGATCTATGCTAATATCAATCCCAATAATATGATGCTTGCATACTCTCCTGAGGATGTTATATGGAAGGATGAGTATATTGCGGAAAAAATTGAGACAAAAGCAGGATGGAATTTTCCTTCCCCTGATGATTTTTGGACCAGAGGATTTCCTCAGGAACTAAAGGATTTTGTATTAGCAGTAAGAGATAATAAAGATCCTATTTCTAATTTTGAACTAGCAAAGGAAACTGCAAAAGTTCTATATGCAGGATATTATTCCAGTGAGGAGGGAAGAAAGATTGACTTATTCTAGGAAAGAATGCCCAAGTACCCTTAAGGGTACCTGGGCATTAAATATTAATAGGAGGGATGTAGGATGAAAAGGTATTTCTTTACTTTCTCCTTTCTTTTAATTTTAATAATTTTATCATCTATTCAGGCTCAAAGCAATATTACTATTAAAGCGGCAACACCTTTTCCCAAGGGACATATCATAACTGAAGCTATGGAAAATTTCAAGTCTATAATTGAAGAACAGACTAAAGGAAGAATCATAGTAGAGCTTGAGATTGCCAAGGATACAGAAGAAGGAGTAAACGATAAATGTTCAAAGGGTTTAGTAGATATGCAATTTACTGGAGGAAGAGCTCTTGAAGTATTTGCAGGACAATATTTCTTCATGAATGCCCCATTTGTATTAAAAGATTATGAACATTTCTTCAGATTAATGAGAGGACCCATAGGAGAGAAAGCAAAGGCACAAATATTAGAAAAAGGAAATATGTATACATTAGGTTATCTTTATAGGGGATATAGACAAATGACTTCTAATAAGCTTATTCTTTATCCCTTTAATCTTAAAGGACTAAGATTAAGACTTCCTGTAGTTCCTACATGGGTAAAGGTATGGGAAGCTCTTGGAACAAAACCAGTGACTGTTCCTCTTACAGGACTATATCAAGCCTTGAAAGATGGAATTGCAGAGGCATCTGAGGGAGATCTAACTCAGATTTCTGGATTTAAATTATATGAAGTACAAAAATATTTGATAATTACAAACCACTTGGTGTCCTTTGGATGGGTACATATGTATAGACCAACCTTTGATAAGTTATCTTCTGCAGATAAAAAACTTATATCAGAAACTGTAGAAAAAGTATGTGATATGGCTACTAAGAAGCTTCTTGCTAGTGAAAATGATATTTTAAAATCTCTTCTTGATAAAGGAATGAAAGTAATATTCTTAGATAAGAAAACTTTGGATGCCATTAGAAACAAGGCAAAACCAGCAATAGAAGAACTATTTAGAACTACATGGCCTGTTACCACCTGGGAAGAAGTTCTAAAACAGTAAATTCCCCTCCTAAATTTTTTAAGGGCTAAATAATTTATAGGGCTACCTTCTAAAGGTAGCCCTAAACTTTATAAAGGTTTCCTTTGAGAAATATATATTAAAAATATAGCAGCTCCCAGTTTTAATATTCCCATAAGAACTTGAAAGTTATTAGGAAAAACACCATACAAGGAAGGCGGTAAATACTGAAAGATAAAAAGAATAAAAATTTCAATTCCTGTTATATATAAGAATCTTTGAAGAAGATTGTTTCTAAAAAGTCCCTTTCTATAATAGTTTTCGACTCCCATAATGATTCCTAAAGCAAGAACAGCAAAAACTATGAATAAAAGTTTATCTACAAAATTAATTACAAGAATATTTTTTGTAATAAAGGGCATAATTTTTAAATAAAAACCTCGGAAAAGAAGAAGAAGGTAAAAGGTAAAAGTAGTGGTTATTAACCAGAGTATATAACAAAGAATAATTTGAAAATTTAGCTTTCTCATATTTTATATTTTATCACAGGTTATATTATAATAAAAATAAAAATCCTTAGGAAGGAGTCTAAATTAATGAGAAGTATTTTTGAGGTTATGATAGAATCAGCTTTTATGGCAGGAGATATTTTAAGAAAATATTATGAAAATGGAAATTTTGTTATTTCTCAAAAAACTACATCTTATGATTTAGTAACTACTGTAGATAAGGAATCTCAAGAAGTTATTATTTCTTTTCTTTCTTCAAAATTTCCCCATATTCCCATTCTTGGAGAAGAGGGATTTGAGATAAAAAGATATGAAAGAGCTTTTTTTGTAGATCCTTTAGATGGAACTTTAAACTTTGTTCACAAAATTCCCTTTTTTGCAATCTCCATTGGATATTGGGAAGATAATAAACCTAAGTTAGGATTAGTTTATGATCCGATAAGAAGAGATCTATTTTATGCTAAAGAGGGAGAAGGTGCCTTTTTGAATGGAAAAAGAATACATGTATCCTCTCCTTCTTCTCTTGAAAATTCTATATTTGTTACGGGCTGGCCCTATGATAAAAAAAAGATGGAAAAAGCTATAAATTTTGCAAACAGATTATTAAAATATACAGAGTATAGAGCTTTGGGAAGCGCAAGTTTAGAATTATGTTATGTAGGAATGGGGAATTTTGATGGATATTTTGAGTTTGGGTTATATCCTTGGGATTTGGCAGGAGGAGTTTTAATAGCAAAGGAAGCAGGAGCAAAAATCTCAAAACCCAATGGGGAAGAATTTGATCTCTTTGATGGTGAAATTTTAGCAATAGCTCCAAGTATATATGAGGAATTTTTGAGGGCAATTTCTTCATGAGATACTTTAAAATCTTTCTTTTGATTCTTTTATTTGTCTTTATTTCAGGTTGTGCAAGAACAGTAACAAGCCCTCTAAAAAAGGTAGTAGAGGTTTCTTTTACGTTGGAATTTAATTTAGAAGAGGGACGTTATTTAGTTGTTGCCTTTAATAAAGAAAAACAACCTACAACAACTGATTTATCTACTTGGAAAAATTTTATTCTTTTTAAGGTAGATGATAAAAGATTTTATAGAGGAAAAAATGGTAATTTAGATAATCTTTCCCTTCCATATTTTGAATGTACTGTAGACTCAGAGCTTAAGAATTTTAATCTTAAAATTCCCTTATCCCAGCTTTATGAGGATGGAGTAGAGCCTGAAAAATTACATATAAATATTTTTTATTTCTATTATGAAGAAGAAAATATTATTTTTGAAAAATATCTTTTAAGTGATATAGCTATGAATATTGAAAGGGGATTTAATAGAGATTATCTTGGACAATCAAATTTCATATCAAGTATTAATTTGAAATTCTATTAATATGAGGAATTTAATCTTATTAATTTTATCAATAATATTTTATATCTTTTCCTTTCCTCCTTTTAACCTTTCTTTCCTTATCTTTTTTACTTTAATTCCTTTATTTTTTCTTGTTCCTAGACTTTCTTATAAGGAATCCTTTATTTATGGATTTTTGTTTGGATTTGGCTTTTATGGAGTTAATTTTTATTGGCTTCCCAATCTTTTAAAACATTTTGTTCCCTTTGTTTTTGGAATATTTATATCCTTCCTTTTGGTTTTCTATCTTTCTTTATATAATGGAGTATTCCTATGGGGAGTAAAGAAAAAATTTAATTCCCTTCTTTTCCCTCCCTTTTTCTGGTGTTTCTTGGAATTTATAAAAAGTATTGGTCCCTTATCCTTTAATTGGGGAACATTGGGAGAGCCTCTAGTAAATATTTTCCCCTTACTTCAATGGGCAAGTGTTTTTGGGGGATTGGGATTGAGCTTTATGGTGGTTTTAATAAATAATATTTTATTTAAATTTAAATCCTTTTCTTTAAAATATAAACTCTATAGCATAGTTTTTATCCTTTCTCTCTTTTTTATAGGAAATTTCATGGGTATGGATCTGGAAAAGCCCCTTTTTAATCTTAAAATAGGTGCAGTTCAGGGAAGTTATGATAGTTTTTCCAAGGTATATATAAGAGATATCGAGGATCAACTAAAAATACATAAAGATCTTACCCTATCCCTTCCCGATAATTTGTACTTGATAATTTGGCCTGAGAGTGTTCTTTTTTGCACCTTAAATAATTTTCCCCAATATATTAATGAACTTAAGGATTTAGCAAGGAGAAAAGGCTCTTTTTTGATAATAGGTGCATTAAAGAATGAAAAGCAAAATTTATTTAATTCTGCATATTTCTTTTCTCCCTTTGAAGAGGAATATAAAACCTATAGTAAGGTTCAGTTGGTACCCTTTGTAGAGGAACTTCCTTTTTCCTTTTTATTTCCCTCCTTTATAAAAAATCTTGTGGGTAATTATAAAAGGGGAGAAGGTTTCTTTCCCTTTAAAACTCCTTTGATAAATATTGGGATCTTAATATGTTTTGAATCTTTATTTTCCTACACC
The DNA here is from genome assembly GCA_025060475.1 of Dictyoglomus sp. Lineage (NCBI taxonomy): Bacteria > Pseudomonadati > Dictyoglomota > Dictyoglomia > Dictyoglomales > Dictyoglomaceae > Dictyoglomus > Dictyoglomus sp. The sequence goes on from JANXBZ010000012.1 coordinate 39,130, forward strand.
GCAAGAGAACATATAAAAAAGGGAGCGGATATCTTAGTAGTGATAACCAATGATGGATGGTTTCAAGGAACTCCCGCTGTTTGGCAACATAGAAATCTTTCTTTAATAAGGGCTGTAGAAAATAGAGTCCCATTAGTACAAGTTGCAAATACTGGAATAACCTTTTTTGTAGATCCCTATGGTAGAATATTAAAGGAGAGTAAAGAGGGAGAAAGAATGGTATATTATTGTGATATTCCCATCAATAAAAAAACTTTTTCTTTATATAGAATATGGGGAGACCTTTTCTTCTTTCTGTGTTTTATAATATTTCTTGTTTATAAAATAATATGATGCGAGGAGTAATTTACTTAGGAATAGGTTTTTTGATTTTACTTATTGGATGGGGGTTAAGCTCCTTATTATCTAAACCCATTGAAGTTGATATTCCTATACCCTTAGTCCAAGAAGAAGCAGGAATTTTTGCAAAAGAAGTTTTTCTTAAAGGAAGAGAGGAGGGAGATGATACCTGGGAGATTAGAGCGGATAATTTAAAAATTGATTTACAGTATAAGTATTTTAAATTTGAAGGAAGAGTAGAGGGAAAGGTATATAGAGAGAAAAAATTATCTATCGATGTTTGGGGAGATTTGGCAGAATTTGATGTTGAAAAGGGAATTTTGAAATTTCCTAAAGGTGTAAGCTTTCTTACAGAAGATGGTTATAAGGGGATTGCTCCTTATGGAGTATGGTATATTAATTTAAGAGAGTTTATCTGTGCTAATGGTAGAGTAAAATTTGAGAAAATTGGAGAATTTAAGGCAGAAGCAGACTTTTTCAAATTTTCTACAAAAGAGGGAATTGCTACTTTTGAAGGTAATGTGATAATAGAGACAGGAATATAAAGGAGGAGGAATATGAAAAGAAAAATCTTATTTTTAGTTTTAATTCTATTTTTGTTGAATTATCTTTTTGCTCAAACAGCAACATCCTCAAAAACTCCAGTTCAAATTAAAGCTCAGAGGGTTTCCTATGATTGGGGAAAGAAAATGTCTAAAGCGGAAGGAAATGTAGTAGTAACATATAAACCTGGAAAAGAAGATGAAACAAAAATTTTTGCTCCAGTAGTATTTTATAATCAGGATGCAAGCTTGGTTGAGGTTCAGGGGAAAGTTACTATCACTCGAAGGGATCTAAATATCACAGGAGAGGATTTAAAAGCAGATTTGAGAAAGGAAGAGGTAGAGTTAAAGAAAAACGTGGTTATTGTAATCCAAAGAAAGGTAGAGGGAGGTAGGACAGAAACAACTAAATTGACTTCTCAGACTTTAAAATATTCCTTAAGGACAAGCACAGGAACCCTTTCAGGAGGAGTAAATATAGATAGAGAGGACTTAAAGGCAAGGTCTGATAGTGCTTCGGTAGATACTGATAAGGAGATATATATTTTAATAGATAATGTTTCCATGCTTGATAGTGATAGAAATGAGATAAAATGTAAAAAACTGAATGTGTATGTAAGAGAAAAGAAAGTAGAAGCTGAAGGAGATGTAGAATCTATCTTCTATATAACGGAATAATGAGACTTTATCTTAAATATGTTCTTTCTGAAGTAATTGGGCCATTTTTGCTTGGAATTTTGGGGTTTATTCTTGTGATGTTAATTCAGATTCTTTATGAGTTTTCTCATCTTATCATTTTAAAAAGATTGAGCTTACAGACAGTTCTAAGGCTTTTATATTACAAAACCCCATCCCTTTTAGTTTTCGTAATTCCTACCGCCCTTCTTTTCGCTATAATTTTTTCCTTTAGTAGATTGATAAGAGATGGAGAGCTTTTTGCTTTAAGGAGTAATGGAATTTGCTTTTTTAAGCTGACTATCCCCATATTTATATTTTCAAGTTTTTTAGCTATTATTCTCTGGATCTTAAATTACTCTTTGATTCCCAATTCTAACTATAGGGCAAATCAAATGATTCAAAGATACTTCTTTGTAAATCCTCTTCCTATAAAGGGAGAAAATGTATTTTTTCATGACGAACAATCCCGATACTATTATGTGAAGAGGGTAAAAGAAGATAACACTATGGAAAATGTTATGATTTATGATCTTTCTTTAGGGGAAGAGTTTCCTATTCTTCTTACTGCAAAAACTGCAGTTTGGAGCGAAGAAAGTCTTTTTCTAATTGATGGGATGATTCATAAATTCGGAAAGGATCATTTTGTTATTTGGGAAGGGAAATTTAAAACTTTTAAGATAAATCTTCCTCAGGAATTTAGACTTATTTTCCAAAGGGAAAAAACTCCCCAAGAGATGACTACTGACGAATTATGGAAAAAAATAAAACTATTTAAAAAGGCAGGCATCTCTACAAGGAGACTAGAAGTAGAGAATTATTTAAGACTTGCCCAAACCTTTGCTATTCCTATCTTTACACTTCTTGCCTTTGCGGTTATCCTTATTACAGGAAGGGGAGGAAAACTTTGGGGAACAGCATTTTCTGTTATAATTGCATTCTTCTATTATGGATTTACTATTATTGCAAGATCCTTAGGAGAATATAATATATTTCATCCTTTTATTTCTGCTTGGCTTCCCAACTTATCCTTTGGAAGTATTAGTTTAGGAGTATTCCTATGGAAAATAAGAAAATGGTGAGATTCTCTATAATTTTTCTTATTCTGATCGTTTTTATAGAAAATATTGCCTATGGAGAAAGTTCTCCGTGGAGGTTAAAAGCGGAAAGAATTGAATTCTTCTGGGAGACTCAAACTTTTAGTGCCTATGGAGGAGTGGAGATTAGAGGAAAGGACATTTTTATAACAGCAGATAGAGTAGAAGGAAATATTAGAGAGGGAGTGATTAAGGCCATAGGAAAAGTAAAATTTAAAGATCCAAGGGGAGAATTTTATGCTCAGGAAATTAAATACTACTTTAAAGAAGATATGGCAAATTTAATTCAGGTTATTGCAACCTACACTGCTCCAGAGGTGAGAGGAAAGCTTTACTTTTCAGGAGAAGAGTTAGAATGGAAAAGGGAACGAATACTGATAAGTCAAGGAAAGATTACTACCTGTGAGATGGAAAGTCCCCATTATTATTTTTCTGCTTCTCAGATTATTTATATCCCTGACGAAATGATAATTCTTGATGGGGTTTCTTTAAAATTTATATTCCTTCCCTTTTCTATTCCCTTATTTAGATATGTTCTTTCCTTAAAAAAAGAGCCTATCCCCTTTCCCCAAATAGGATTTGATGGTCAAAGCATATTTTTCTCCTATCCCGTAGCTTATTCTCTTTTAGGCCAAATGGGGCTTATTAGTTTTTTGATTAAGCATAATCTTTCTACTCAAGAAAATCCCTACACCCTTGATATTTCTCAAAATTATACCTTTAAAAATATAAAAGGAAATATAAAACTTACCCTTAGTGGGTATGTTGAAAGTTTAGAAAAATCAGATATAGTTCTCTCTTGGAGTCATGATCAAAAACTAATGGAGTTTTTAAGCATTAATAATATCTTTTCTCTAAATATTAAGTCTCAATATAATTTTTATATTCTTCAAGATATTTTTAGGCTCACTCTTACTTATGGATTAAATAGATCTCTTCTTCAGATGATCTACAGAGAAGATAATAATTCCAAAAGATTTTCTTCCACTTTAAATGTTTCTCAAGAGATTGATAAAAATAATTCTCTATCCTTTAACTTAAGATATAATGATAATACTATTTTGGGAAGAAGAACCTATGAAATATACGAGGATGGAAGATTTATTCATAAAGGCAAAAATTATTCTTTATCTATATATGAAAATTATAGAATTTCCGATCCCCCCAATTTACAGCTTTTAAAAATTCCAGAAATAAATTTTAACGGAAGTTACTCTATCCTTAACATTCCTGTGAGAATAGACGGGATTTTAGGATATTATGATGAGCCTACTTCATATTTGAAGGCATATAAGGTAAGTTTTGGCTTCTCTATTCCTTATTCTTTAAGAACTTCTAATTTCAGTCTCAGTTCTTATATAGGATATAGGCAAGATTTTTATCAAACTGGGGATGCGAGATATTTAATCTATGGAAATATCTCTGCAAGTTTCAAGCCCTTTAAATTTCTCTCCCTTTCTTCTTTCTATAATTTCCAATTTCTAGGAAAGGATATAATAACGGGAGAGTCTGGAAATACACCCTTTTACTTTGATTATCAAGGAGAAACTAATTTATTAAGTGGAAGCTTAGTTATTGGGGATCCTAGTTTTAATATTACCCTTTCTGATTCATATAACTTTCTTTTAAAATCCTTAGCTCCTTTAAATATAAAGGTAAAATTTGATTATAAAAAAATTTTTGTAATTGAGGGAAGTACAAGTTACAACTGGAGTACAGAGAAGTTCTCTCCCTTTTTACTTCAATCTCTTGTTAATTATCCTCCTTTTTCTTTAAGTTTGGGAATGCTTCTTAATCCCTATCTAGATAACCCGTTACAAAGAATAGATTATAAATTAAGTTTTGATATCAAAGGAGATTGGCATACCGCAGGAAAGATAACCCTTTGGGGAACCTATCCTTCTTTATATTATTATCCCATAGTATTCCTTGATAAAGATTTGCATTGCTTTTTAGGAAAATTCACTTGGAATCCCAATAATGGAAATATTCAGTTTGAAATTGCTCTTAAAGCAATTCCAACGAAAAAGGTTGGGGGTGAGGTTGGACCTTCTGGCTTTTCTCTCCTTCCAAGTTTTTAATATTAAATCTTAGAATTTTTGATATAATTTTATTAAAAATAATTCTTAATAAGGAGGATTTTAAATGCAAAAGTATAGATGCCTTGTGTGTGGATACATTTATGATCCCTCCATTGGAGATCCTGATAATAATATTCCCCCTGATACTCCCTTTGAGGAGCTTCCTGAGGACTGGGTATGTCCCATTTGTGGAGCGGAGAAAGATATGTTTCGACCCATTTAAAAGGAAATTACTATGTACCTAATTGTTGGTAACGGTATATCTGGAGTAAATTCTGCAGAAGTAATAAGAAGTAAAGATAAAGAAAATCCTATCTTAATAATCACTGAAGAAAAGTATCCCTATTACTCAAGACCTCAAATAATTGAATTTTTGGCAGGAAATATAAAGGAAGAGGATCTTCCATTCTATCCAAAAAGCTGGTATGAAGAGAATAAAATTAAGGTTTTTTATCACGAAAGGGCTTTAAGAGTTATTGGGGATAAAAAAATTTTAGAAACAGAAAAAGAAAAGTATAAGTTTGATAAGCTTTTAATTGCGACAGGTGCTCTCCCTTTTATACCTCCTATAGAAAATATAAATGAAGAAGGAGTTTTTACTTTAAGAAATATTGATGATGCCAAGAATATTCTTTCTTTTATAAAAGATAAAGATAAGGCGATCATCTTGGGATGTGGACTTTTGGGACTGGAAATAGGAAGGGCTCTTTCTCAAAGGGGGTTAAAGATTATTGGTTTGGAATTTTTTCCAAGACTTATTCCTAAACAATTAGATGAAGAAGGAGCAAGAATTTTAAAAAAGAAAATAGAGGAAAAGTTCAATTTTGAATTTTATTTAGGAGTTGAAGCTCAAAAAATTATTTCTTCTAATGGAAAATTTAAGGGAGTTGAATTAAAGGATGGAAGAAAAATATATGGAGATTTGCTTATAGTTTCTACTGGAATTGTTCCTAACGTTGATTTGGCAAAGAATTCTGGAATTTTAGTAAATAAAGGAATAATAGTTAATGAATATATGGAAACTAACATAAAGGATGTTTTTTCCTGCGGAGACTGTACAGAATTTAAAGGAAGAATATATGGGATTATTCCTGCATCCCTAGAACAATCTCTCGTTGCAGGGAAAAACATAATAGGAGAAAAAATTGAGTATAGAGGAACTATTCCCTCAAATACATTGAAAGTAACAGGAATTGATCTTACATCTATAGGGGAGATTAATCCTCCCAGGGATAAAGGTTTTGAGGTTATAATAAAAAAAGATGAGGAAGAGGGTTTTTATAGAAAATTGGTATTGAAAGACAGCATTGTTGTAGGAGCAATTCTTTTAGGAAACAAAAGGAGATATGTTAATAAGATTCAGTATCTTATTAAGGAAAGAAAGATTGTAGAGGGGAGGAAAGAATTGCTAGATGAAGATTAAAATCTTTTTGTTTATCTTTCTTCTTATCTTTCCTCTTTTTTCTATGGATTTGAAAAAGTTTGTGGAAGATGTCAAGAATATTCCTGATAATGTTTTATATTATAAAGCTTTAGATGGAAAAAAATTAGCTTATAGATTTGTTTCTCCTGAAAATCCAAAGGGAGTTTTGATCTTTGTTCACGGAATAGTTGTCTATGGAAAATATTATCTTCCCTTTGCTCAAGAATTAGCAAAATATGGAATAAAGGTCTATCTTCCTGATTTAAGAGGGCATGGAAACTCCGAGGGAAAAAGAGGAGATTCTCCCGATACATTAACCATTGTTCAGGATTTGGGAATTTTTTATCAGATGGTATTAAAGGAAAATCCTCTTCTTCCTATATATTTAGGTGGTCATAGTATGGGAGCAGGTTTAACTTTAAAATATGTGAAGGAATTGAACCTTTATCCCTCCGGAGTAATTTTGATTGGAGGAGGATTACCTGTTGAGAATATTTCTCCTAAGAACAGAGATCTATTAAGACAGAAAACTATATCAAGGTTTCTCCAATTTCTTTCTCCTATATTTCCCCATTTTAGAGTTATTTCCTTTGATCTTCCGCAAGAAATAAAAGATCCTTTATTAGTTACAAACTACTCACTTGCCTTTTTCAGAGCAGTTTTTCCTTCTAATATGAAGGTTATATGGGAAGGAATAAATCTTCCTATTCTTGCTATTGTAGGAGATAAAGATGAGTTTCTTGAGAAAAAAGATGTGGAGAGGGTTTTTAGTGTTTACAAAAGAGAGAATAGATCTTTTATTATTTTAGAAAATACAGATCACATTGATGTATTAGAAAAAAGTATAAAATATATAATAGAATGGATAACAGGAGGAGAGGATGGAAGATTTTGAAAAAATTCTTGAAGCCTATTCTCAAGCTATAGTGAAAGTAGTAGAAAAGGTTAGCCCTGCAGTAGTGAATATTGACATTAGTCAGTCTGTTGGTTTTTCTTTTTTCACAGGATTTCAGGAAGTGAAGGGAGTAGCATCAGGATTTATTTTTACTCCTGATGGATATATTATTACAAATAGTCATGTGACCCATCAGGCAAATAAATTAATAGTCACTCTAGAAGATAGAAGACAATTCACAGCGGAAATGGTAGGAGAGGACCCTCAAACTGATCTTGCAGTAATTAGAATTCCTGAGAGAGATCTGCCTATGCTTGAGTTTGGAGATTCAGATAAGCTAAAAGTAGGACAACCTGTTATGGCTATAGGAAATCCCTTGGGATTTGGACATAGTGTAACTAGCGGCGTTATAAGTGCTCTAGGAAGATCTTTAAGAAGTTTTAGTGGACATTTAATGGATAATATTATTCAAACTGATGCTCCTTTAAATCCAGGAAGTTCGGGAGGACCTTTAGTGGATATATATGGAAAAGCAATAGGGGTTAATACTGCTATAATTCAGGGGGCTCAAGGAATATGTTTTTCTATTCCTATAAACACTGCAAAATGGGTTGCAGGTCTTTTAATAAAGGAGGGAAGGGTAAGAAGAAGTTATCTTGGAATTATTGGACAAAGTGTTATACTACCTAAAAGATTTAGAGATATTCTTAATTTACAGCAAGAGGGAGGAGTTTATGTGGTAAGGGTTGCTCCCTTTAGTCCTGCCAGTAAAGGAGGATTACAACCTCAAGATGTAGTGGTAGAAGTAGAAGGAGAAATTGTTAACAATATTGATGACTTACATAAATTTCTTAGCCATACTCCTCCCGGGACAAAGGTGAGTATAAAAATTATTAGAGATAACAGGTTAATTAATCTTTCTATAATCTTGGGCTCTGAGGGATAAAGAAGAATATCCTTTTATTTAAGAAAGGAGGGAAATGGAGATTGTCGGAAGGTTATAGTGCAGTAATTTTTGGAGACGAGCTATTGAATTATTCCTTTCCAGGCGATCATCCCATGAATCGGAGAAGATTAGAGTCTTTCTGGAATGAATTTAAAAAAATTACTGAGGAAAAAAAGATAAAAGTTTTTCCTCCAAATTTAGCTAAAGAATCAGATCTTCTTCTTTTTCACACAAAGGACTATGTAGATTTTGTTAAAAGAAAATCAAAAGAGGGAACAGGATTTTTGGATTATGGAGATACTCCTGCATACCCTGGATGTTTTGAATCTGCATCATATGTTGTAGGAGCTACTTTAAGGGGATTGGAATTAATATTTAAAGAAAATTATAAACATGTTTTTGTACCTATGGCAGGACTTCATCATGCAAGAAGAGATCGTGCCAGTGGTTTTTGCATATTTAATGACATTGGCGTTGCTATTAATAAAGCGAGAATGGAGTATGGAGTTAGAGAAATTCTATATGTGGATATGGATGCTCATCATGGGGATGGTGTATTCTATGAATTTTTAGAAGATCCCTTCTTATATATAGTAGATATTCATGAAGATGGAAGATTTTTATATCCAGGAACAGGAGGAAGGCATGAGAGAGGAGATAAAGATGCTTTTGGAACAAAACTAAATATTCCTCTTCTACCAGGATCTTCCGATGAAGATCTTTTATCCGCATTAAAAGAGGTAGAAGATTTCTCTATGGAATTTAAAACAGAACTTGTTATTCTTCAGGCAGGAGTAGATGGAATTCAGAATGATCCAATAACTCATTTAAATTATACCTATGATGGCTATGAAAAGTTTATTTCAGGAATTCATAATTTGGCTCATAAAATATGTGATGGAAGGTTATTAATATTAGGTGGAGGGGGATATAATCCAGAAAATACAAAAAATGGATGGCTAAGAATACTGAAAGTAATAAATGAGGATATTTGATAACTTTCCTGTACTGAAANNNNTAATCCAGAAAATACAAAAAATGGATGGCTAAGAATACTGAAAGTAATAAATGAGGATATTTGATAACTTTCCTGTACTGTAAAATTAATGACTGAAGGAGTAAAGGAAATAATAAAATTTGGATTTGAGAAAAGATAAGATGTGTAATAGAAAATATTTCCTTATAAGAGGAAATTATTAGAATACAAAACATTGTTCAATCCTAAGAAAGGAGTGCTTTATAAATATATCAAGGAGGAGAATTTATGCTATATGAAAAGATCACAAAAGATTATCTTAATGCAGTTAAAAACAAAGATTCTTTTAGAGTAGAAGTATTAAGTTTTCTTCGTTCCGCTATAAAATACAGAGAAATTGATCTAAGAGAAAAGGGGAAAGAAATAACTGATGAAGACGTGATAGATGTTATAAATAAGGAGATAAAAAAGAGAAAGGAAGCTATTGAACTTTACAAAAAGGGTGAAAGGTTTGATCTTGTAGAGAAAGAAGAAAGAGAGTTAAAAATTTTAGAAGAATATCTTCCCGAGCAGTTATCTGATGAGGAGTTAAAGGATATTTTAAAAAGAATAATAAAAGACGTAGAAGCGAAGGATATAAAGGATTTAGGTAAAGTAATGAAGTCTGCAATGTCAGAATTGAGGGGGAAAGCAGAAGGAGAAAGGATTAAAAAAATAGCAGAGGAATTGTTAAGAGACAAATGAAGAAAAAACCAAGATCTCCATGGGAGATTTTTAATCTTACCTTTTCTCTGGGAACAAGTGTTTTAGCATCCCTTCTTGTAGGAGTATTTCTTGGATATTATCTTGATAAAATTTTTGGGACTTCTCCTGTTTTTCTTCTTGCAGGAATTGCTTTGGGGATTTGGGTGGGATTTCGTGACATCTTTAGAATTTTGCGATAAATATCTAAAAATAGCAATAGTTATTTTATTAATCGGTTTGGGATTTTATCTAAGGTATTCATATATCTCTTCTTTGACTTTTGGTTTTTCAGGGAGTATAATCTCTATTTGTTGGTTGGCAAAAAATATTAAAAGGTATGGAATAAAGAATTATAAGAGGAATGTATTAGGAAGATATGTTATATTAATTATTTTGTTTTTAATGAGTCTCAAGGCAGAGCTTTTAGGAGTTCTGCTTTTTCTTTTAGGATATGTAGTGGGACAGTGGTTTATGATTATTAAGATCTGGAAGGAAAAGAAGTAATGGAAGAGATAGGACCAAGGGTTATATTTGAAATAGGAGAATTTAAGATAACGAACACCTTTCTAAGCTTACAAATTATAAGTATTTTAACATTAATAATAAGTTTCTGGCTTTCTTATAAGCCTCAAGAGGAAATTATTAAAAAACGTCAAAGCTTAGTTGAGGTACTTATTGAGATGTTTCAGAGATATTTAGGGGGGTTTTTAGGAGAAGAAAAAGCTTTAAAATATTTTCCTTTCTTTTCAAATCTATTTCTTTTTATTCTTCTTTCAAACTGGTCAGGTCTTATTCCAGGTTTTAATTCTCCTACTTCTGATTTAAATGTAACTATTGGATTAGCATTGGGAACTATTATTTATATCCAATATGTAGCAGTTAAAGAAAAGGGAAAAAAATATCTAAAAAATTTTATTTCTCCTTCTCCCCTTTTTCTTCCCATTAATATATTGGAGCAAATTACTCGTCCTGTTTCCCTTGCTCTACGACTCTTTGGAAATATTACAGGAGAACATATTGTGTTAGCTATAATTTCTCTAATTGCTCCTTTGATTGTTCCTGTTCCTATAATGGCTCTCTCCATGTTTATGGGTTTTATTCAAGCATTAATCTTTACTACTCTTTCAGCTGCCTATTTGGCATCAGTATTTGAAGAGTAAAGGAGGTTTTATCATGATAGAGTGGATTATTATTGTTTCCATAGTTACCGCGGGTTTCTCTATTGCTTTAGTGGGTATGTTTGCTGCAAGAGCTCAAGGAAATGCTGCTTCTTCTGCTTTTGAAAGTGTTGCTCGTCAGCCAGAAGCAGGAGATCAGATAAATAGAATGCTTCTCTTTGCTTTAGCTTTTATTGAAACCATAGTTATATTTACATTATCAATTTCCTTTATATTACTTTTTGCTAATCCTCTTTTAGGGAGACTTAGATAAATCTATGTTTAATTTTAACGTATTAACTGTATTTTCTTCTATAGTTAACTTATTGCTCCTTGCATGGATCATAAAAAGATATTTCATTGGTAATCTTCTAAGGATAATGGAAGAAAGGAAAAGAAGAATAGAAGATGCAATAAAGAATGCAGAGGAAAAGCTAAAAGAGGCAGAAGAATTAAGAAAAAGAAGAGAAGAAAGACTCCTTTCTGCGAGAAGTGAAGCGTCAAAAATTGTGGAAGAGGCGGTAGGAAGTGCAGAGAAAATAAAGCAGGAAATAATAACAAAAGCAGAAGAAGAGGCAGAAAAGATAATTTTAAAAGCTCATGATATAGCAAAAGCAGAAAGAAAAAGAGCGTTAGAAACCTCGAGAGAGGAGATTATTTCTCTTTCAAAGCTTATTATTCGTCAATTCTTTATCAAATTTCTCCCCCAAAATTCTCAAGAGCTGTTTTTGTCTTCTTTTTTAGATTCCTTTGAAAATTATATTCCTAAATTAAGTGCAAATTCTATAAAAGAAATAAAATTTATCTCCTCTAACAAATTAGATTCTAGTCTTATAGCTAAAATTGAAAAAAAATTAAGAAGTATTATCCCAGGAAATTGGAAATTTATTTATGAAGAAGACCCATCTATTATTCTCGGTTTTAAGCTCTTTATTGGAGAATATCTTTTAGATCATTCCTTAGAATATCATCTTAACCAGATATATCAATATATAAAGGAGACAGAAAACATATGAACATAGCAGAAACTATATTAGGAATTCCATGGAAGGAATTAGAAAAAAGAATAGAGAGATATAATTTTTCTCCAAGACTTTCTAATATAGGTTATGTTAAATATGTAGGAGATGGGGTAGCTCAGGTTTCTCTCTTAGATGATTCCTTCTTAGGAGAACTCGTTGTCTTTTCTTCAGGAGCTCTTGGAATGGTTTTAAGTCTTTCTGAAGATTTTGTGGGAGTAATCCTTCTTAGCAAAGATAAAGATGTAAAGGAAGGAGATTTAGTATATTCTACAGGAAAAATAATACAAGTGCCTGTAGGAAGCAGTTTCTTAGGAAGGGTTATTGATCCCCTCGGAAATCCCTTAGATGGTCTTGGAGATATATATCCTGAAGAATATTTACCTATAGATAGACCAGCTCCAACTATTTTTGATAGGGAGCCTGTAAAGGAACCTCTTTATACAGGAATAAGAGTTATAGACGCTTTGATTCCCATAGGACATGGACAAAGGGAATTAATTTTGGGAGATAGACAAACAGGAAAAACTACTATTGCAATAGACACTATTATAAATCAAAGAAAATATGGAACTATATGTATATATGTAGCTATTGCTCAAAAAAGGACCAATATTGCTCGTATTTATCAAACATTAAAAGATTATAAGGCTTTGGCAAACACAATTATAATCGCTACTTTTCCTGATCAGCCTCCTTCTATCCGTTATCTTGCTCCTTTTTCTGGATGCACTATAGGAGAATATTTTATGATGCAGGGAGAAAAAGTATTAATTGTATATGATGATCTTACAAAACATGCCAATACATATAGAGAAATTGCTCTTTTACTAAGGAGAATTCCTGGAAGAGAGGCATATCCTGGAGATATTTTTTATCTTCATTCTCATCTACTGGAAAGATCTGCAAAACTTAATATTAAAAAAGGCGGAGGATCCCTTACTGCTCTTCCTATTGCGGAAGTTCTTGCGGGAGAAATATCTACATATATTCCTACAAATTTAATTTCTATTACTGATGGTCAAATTTATTTAGATACTTCCTTGTTTAATGCTGGAATAAGACCTGCTATCAATGTGGGACTTTCAGTATCGAGGGTTGGAGGTTCCGCACAACCAAAAGGTATGAGACAAGTTGCAGGTATGTTGAGATTAAGTCTTGCTCAATATAGGGAATTTTCTTTATTTTTAGAATTTGGAACAGAGCTCGATGTAACTACAAAAAAGAAGGTAGAAAGAGGATTAAGAGTAGAGGAGATCTTAAAACAAGGAGCTCATGAGGTCCAGCCCATTGAAGAACAGATTATTACCTTTTATCTCTTAAATGGGGGCTTTTTGGATCTTTATCCTGTAAGCGAGGTAAAAAAGGTTGTTTCAAAATATATGGAGTATATCTCTACGAAATATTCACCTTTATTATCTTTGATAAGGCAAAAGTTAGAATTAACAGATCAAATTATTTACGAACTTCATAATAGTTTTCAGGAGTTTCAGAGAGAATATGCCAACTCTTCAGGAACTTCGTCGTAAAGTAAAAAGTATAGATAATATTGGCCATATAATTCGATCTATGGAAACTCTAAGTATAGTAAAAATAAGAGCTTTTCAAGACAGAGCTCTTAAATTAAAGCCTTATACTCAGGAATTGCAAAGGATGTTAGAAATATTAATCTCAAGACTTCCTGAGGAGTACTTAGATCATCCTCTTCTAAAAGAAAGATATGTTTATAATACAGGAGTTGTTTTTATAACTTCTGATTGGGGATTTTGTGGGAGCTACAATATTCAAGTTTTAAATATGGTAGAAAAATTTACAAAGGACAATCCAAGAAAGAAAATGAGTTTTTATCCCATAGGGACCTATGGTTTAAGATTTGCAAAGCTGAAAAATCTTAAAATCATTAATTCTTTTACTCATCTTTTGGATTCTCCTAATTTTATTCAGATAAGAAGATTAGTTCGAGGAATTGTTAGGGATTTTCTAGATGGAAAAATTGATGAACTTTATTCTATATCTTTTGATTTTATAAACATATTAAAACAAGAGATTACAATTAGAAGACTTTTACCTTTGAAACCCATAGATATTCCCGAAAAGAAGGAAGAGAGTTTTCTTTTTCTTCCCTCTTCTCATAAGATTATTGGTCCCCTGCTGGAAAATATTCTCGAGATTACAATGTTTCAGATAATTCTCGATGCTTCCGCCAGTGAACAAGCCTTTAGAAGGATTGCAATGAGAAGAGCTTATGAAAATGCGGAAAAGATAAAGGAAAAACTGATATTTCAATTAAATCAGGTAAGACAAACAAAAATTACTAGAGAACTTATTGAGATTACCTCAGGGATTGAGACTTTAAAGGAACAAGAGGTGATAAAAATTGGAGGGTAAAATTATTGCTATTAATGGTCCTGTAGTAGATGTATATTTTCCTAATGAAATTCCTTCTTTAAATGAGGCCTTAGAAGTAATAAATTTTAGGGAGGAAAACAGAAAACTTATATTAGAAGTTAGGATGCACTTAGGAAATAATAAAGTTAGAACTATAGCTTTAGGATCTACTATGGGATTATCTAGGGGTATGTCGGTAAAAAGGTCATATCATCCCTTAAGAATACCCCTTTCAGATAAGCTTTTAGGAAGGGTAATAAATGTATTTGGAGAACCTATAGATGGCGGAGAAGCTATTATAGGATATCTGGAACCTATAATTAAAGGTGCTGTGGAATTTCATAGAGTTCAGCCTACTTATTCCATATTGGAGACAGGAATTAAGGCCTTAGATCTATTGACTCCCTTTCCAAGAGGTGGAAAGATTGGACTCTTTGGAGGGGCAGGAGTTGGAAAGACTGTTTTAATTATGGAGTTAATTCACAATATTGCAACAGCTCATGGAGGAATATCCGTGTTTGCAGGGGTTGGTGAAAGATCTAGGGAAGGAAATGAACTTTGGCTTGAGATGAAAAATTCAGGAGTTTTATCTAAGGCAGTATTAATTTTTGGACAGATGAATGAACCACCTGGAGTTAGGATGAGGGTTCCTTATACTGCCCTTACTGTATCAGAATATTTTAGGGATTATTTAGGAAAGGACATTCTTTTATTAATAGACAATGTATTCAGATTTGTTCAGGCAGGAATGGAAATATCTTCCCTTCTTGGAAGAATTCCTTCTGCAGTAGGATATCAACCTACTCTTATAACAGAGATGGGAGAACTAGAGGAAAGAATTGTCTCCACTGATATGGGATCTATAACCTCTGTTCAGGCGGTTTATGTTCCTGCAGATGATTTAACCGATCCTGCTCCAGCAACTATCTTTTCTCATCTGGATTCTACTTTAGTTCTTTCACGAGATATTGCTGAAATGGGAATTTATCCTGCAGTAGACCCTCTAGCTTCCTCTTCTCAGGTATTAGAACCTCAATTCGTAGGAGAAAAACATGTAAATGTTGCTCGAAAGGTTGTAGAAATACTACAACATTATGAAAATCTTAAAGATATAATATCTATTTTAGGAATGGAAGAACTTTCTGAGGAAGATAGGTTAATTGTTCAGAGAGCAAGAAAAATTCAGCTCTTTTTATCTCAGCCCTTTTTTGTAGCTTCTCATTATACCAATATCCCTGGAGTATATGTTCCTCGAGAAAAGACCATAGAAGGATTTTCTGCAATTGTAAAAGGAGAAGTAGATGATATTCCCGAGGATGCATTTTATATGGTAGGAACATTAGATGATGTAAAGAAAAAAGCACGAGAAATGGGAGCTCTTGTTTATTGATGTCTAAGAAACTTTTGCATTTAGAATTAACAACTCCAGATAAAGTTATTTTTAAGGGGGATGTGACTTATATAGTTGTTCCTGTAGAGGATGGACTTTTAGGTATTCTTCCTGGACATATAAATACTCTAGCCCATCTTACCATTGGAGTTATGAAAATAGTTTATAATAATGAATATCACTACTTTGCTATAGGAGAAGGCTTTATGGAAATAATTGATAATAATGTATATATAGCTGTAGATTCTGCAGAAAGAGCAGAAGACATTGATGTATTAAAGGTAAAAAAAGAAAAAGAGGAATTAGAACAACTTCTCTCTCAGAAGAAGGCAATCTCTCAGAGAGTTCAACTTTATACTTCTCTTCAAAAAGCCTTAGCAAAACTTAGGGCTGTAAAGAGCTTAGAAGAATCTAAAGGTTCCAAAGAGCAATAGATGTTGTAGATACTCCTACTGCTCCTGCATTTAAAATATCCCGTGCTTCTTCGGGAGTTCTAATTAATCCTCCTGCAATTAAAGGATAGGAAAGTTGATTTTTTAATTCTTCACCTAAATGAATAAATATAATTCCAGGTAAAATTTCAACAAAATCAGGATCTGATGTTTGCATTATCTTTACTCCTGTTGCTAAGGCGGACGAGTCTAGTACAAAAAATCTTTGTATTGCAATTAGTTCCTCTTCCTTTGCTTGTTGTATAAGGTTTGTTCTTGTAGTTATTACCCCATCAATTCCTACTACTTCTCCAAGATATCTTAACGCATATTTATCTTGGGCTAAGCCTTCTAAAAGATCAAGATGAATAAAGACTAGCTTATCATGTTTTTTAATTTCCTGAACCACATTAGGAAGGGTTAAAATATTGGTTTTTAACAGGAAAAGAACCTTAGTTTTACTTTGAAGAGCTTGAGTTAATCTATCTTCTTCTCTTACAGCAGCAATTATGGGACTACTCTTTAAAATTTGAAGAAAATCACTTTTTTTAATCTTTTTTTCCATTTTAAACCTCTTTATATTAAAGATTTTTTGATTATTTTCTGATAGAAAATTATATCAGAAATTTGCTTATTCTGTCAAAAATTTATGGTATAATACTTAAAAATGTTCTTATTATGAAATAATATCCTGGGAGGAAGATTATGAAAAAAACTCTTATCTTCTCGTTTGTATTCTTCATCTTTCTTCTTTCTTTTTCCTTTGCTCAAAGTATTCAATGGAAATCTGGTTATCCAAGAGCAATTCCCGATGGAAAAATTGAGCTTTCTTGGACCTCAACAATTTCTGGAACTTATTCCATATATCGAGTAAAGGGAGAAGGAAATCCCTATCCCAATAATTTTTATACTCAGACCACGTTAACTACTTATACTGATACAAATACAGAAGATGGAGTTTTATATAGTTATGTAGTCGCTATATACGATGGAACTCAAACTCGAACAACTTCTATAGGTTCTGCAAAGGCGGATAGAACAAAACCTATTATTGATAATTTAAATGCAGTTCCCAACCCCTTTTCTCCAGATGGAGATGGATTTAGAGATAAGATAACCATATCCTTTAATTTAAGTGAATATTCTATAGTGACCATTACATTGCAAGATAAAGATGGAAATATTTATACTCCTCCAGAATGGAATAATAATGTATGTCCTACTCCAAAAACCTATTACTTTGAATGGGATGGATATGGAGTTTTTGGTGGAACTTACAGGGTTCCTTCGGAAGGTTTTATTATATATACGATAACTGCGAGAGACTATGCAGGGAATATTAATTCCGCTACGGGAAGGTTCATCTTAGATATTCCTGATATGGAGCTTGCTAATTTCTATGGAATGCCTAATCCTTTTAATACTGTACTACTCAGTGATACAATATATAAAGCTTCCTATTCAAGAGATGGATATAAATTCCCTATGGATGGAAGTGGAAACATTTTTAATTTTTCTCCCCAGTTTTATTTAGATCAATCTGCAATTTTACTCGTAGGTGCCTCTTTTCAATTTGATATTCTTCAAAGGCCAGGGGGCTCCTCAAATACTTTAAAAAATACACGGGTAAAAATCTATGATTCTAAGGGAGCACTGGTAAGAAGTATTACCCTTCCCACAAATCTTTCTGGAAGTGGAAATTTCTATTGGTATGGAGAGAAGGATCCTCAACTTATCAAAGATGATCCTAATATAATAGCTTCTTGGTGGTGGATGATTACTGGTGTTCCTTATGGAGAATATAGATTGGTTCTTTCCGCAACCTATACCATAGCCCATCCTGATGATCCTGCAAGAGAATTAGAAATCCCATTAAAAGAAATCACAACCATTATTAGAATTCAAGAAATTTCTCCTCCTCAAGTAGATACTACTCCTCCGAGGGTTATTTCCTTTACTCCTGAAGATGGAAGTTTAGTATCTCAGATTTCTTCAGTTTCTGCAGTATTAGATGACGGACCAGGAGTAGGGCCAGATTTAGATGCATCAAGTATATTGGTCAAAGATAACTTAGGAAGATTAATAGGAGGAATAAAATCCCACAATGGAGTAAACACTCTATACTGGAGTTTTACTTCTACTTTGACTTCTGGACAGTACTTTATTGAAGTTATTCCTATTGATAAAAATGGAAATATAGGTTCCCTTTCAAGATCTTCTTTTATAATAGACAATTCTCCTCCTCAAATCTTAAACGTATATCCTACGGGTAATGTGGTCTCTGTAAATCAAATTAGAGTTTCTTATAGTGATATTGGTTCTGGTTTAGATTTTTGGGATAATTATCCTCTTCCTCCCTCAAGATCCCATGTAAAAATCTATACTCCTAATTTGGAGGAGATTACATTATTATTTGATAAAAATCTTTCATCAAGTATATATGCCATAGCAAATATTCCCCAAAACATTCTAACAAGAGATGGGAAATATGATCTGGTTATTTCCTTAATAGATAAGGCAGGAAATAGTAGTTCTACTTATACATATTTTGTATTAGATAGGACTGCTCCTTATATAATAAGTACTTCTCTTACTCAAACCTTAATAAACTATACCCTTTCTCAGATAAAGATTACTGTAAAGGATGATACTGTAGGGATACATACTAATACTCAAAAAACCTTTTTAGAATTAAAAGATTCCACATGGAATCAAGTTCCTTCTACTCTTACTTTAAATGTTATAAATCCAAAAACTGTAGAATTAGTTTTGAATATTTCTTCTACATATACTTGGATAGAAGGAGATTATTATTTAACTATTAAGGTATCAGACTTATTAGAAAATGTTCTATATCTTCCCCAAAAATTTACTTTAGATCTGAAATCTCCTCAGATAATAAGTATTTTTCCTACGGGCAATGTTAAATCTGTAGAAAAAATAGAGGTAGGATATTCTGAGTTGATGAGTGGAATAGATTTTATAAGATCAAGAGCAACAATTACTTTTCAAGGATCCTCAACATCTACGTCTTTTATACCTTCAGAATCAACAGCTACAAAGCTTGTTGCAAGATTTGGGCAAGAGGTATTTAGCGTTGATGGTACATATAATATCGAAGTAGTTATATATGATCAAGCAGGAAATTCTGCAACAGCTGTATCTATCTTTACCTTAGATAGAAAGGGTCCTAAAATAAAAGAAGTAAGTCCCACAAGAAATTCTATATTGGTAATAGGTCCTCAAAATGTCTGGGCAAGGGTTGAGGACGAAAATTTAGGGATAGACTTTGGATTGGCAAAAACCTTTATAAAATTATATGATCCTAAGAATCAAGAAATTTTAGGAACTTATACCTATGAGAAATCAACAGATGATAAAACAGGAACATTAACCTTACAAATAACTGGATACACATGGACCAATGGTATATATACCGTAAGAATAAAAGTATCTGATAAATTAGATAATACAACAGAAGAAACCTATACTTTTAGACTTCAACAGGTCCCCCAAGAAACTGGAGATTTGGTGGTCTCCCATAAAGTCTTTTCTCCTAATAAAGGAGATTTAAGAATAGATTATCAATTTCAAGGAGTATCTGGAAATATCCAAAGAGTAGAAATAGAAATCTATTCCTTAAATGGAACATTAGTAAAGAAAATAAGCTCTCAAAACTATAACGCTCCTCAGGTCCAAGGTACAGTATATTGGGATGGAAAAGATGAAAGAGGAAAGTTGGTTCCCAATGGTTATTATC
The DNA here is from genome assembly GCA_025060475.1 of Dictyoglomus sp. Lineage (NCBI taxonomy): Bacteria > Pseudomonadati > Dictyoglomota > Dictyoglomia > Dictyoglomales > Dictyoglomaceae > Dictyoglomus > Dictyoglomus sp. Next base: position 58,993 of record JANXBZ010000012.1, read on the forward strand.
TTGTAAAGGCGATAATTACCGAAAGTAGTGGAAAAAGGGTTAGATTTAAAGGAATTGTGGTCATGAAGTAGGAGGTTTACTATGAAAAGATTAATTTTCTTATTTTTAATTCTTTTTCTTATTATTCCATCCTTTGCTCAGGAGATATATGGAGCTTTTTCTTCTACAGGTCCTACTTTTGGATGGAATCCTCGCGCTTTAGGTATGGGAAATGCCTTTTGTGCTATTGAAGGAAGTATAGATGGAATTATCTTTAATCCTGCAACTATCTCTCGTCTTTTGAATTCACAATTTAGCATTTCTTATAATTATTTACCATTGACCACTGAAAGTTTAGGATTTGGAACAGAAATGTATATATCTTCATCTTATATTGCCTTTGGAGTGCCTGATACGGGGCTTTGGGCTTCTGGAGTTTTTTATACCCGTATTTCTCCTTCGGAAGATCTAGGAATATTATATGTAGAGAATCAATTAGCATATTCTGCAGCAAAAACTTTAGATTTTATGGGAATAAAAAATTTAGCTTTAGGAATTAATCTTAAAAAATTGTGGATAAACATGCCCTCTCCCTATAAAGGGGATGGATGGAGCGTGGATTTAGGTATTCTTCTAAGACTATTTTCTAATTTTAACTTGGGATTTTCTGCTCAAAATCTATTTTCTTCCTTAACTTGGTATGATGGGGAAAATGTTTATGAAGAAAGACTTCAGAATTGCTTTAAAGTAGGATTATCCTATCAATCTTCTAAATTTATTCTTGCTCTAGACTTAGATTTTCCTAGTTTAAATTATCACGTGGGATTAGAATATTTCTTTGATCCTATATATCTTAGATTAGGTTGGAATATAGACTCTCCAACTTTTGGTTTGGGGTTTAGAAGTCCTGATGGAAAATGGAAGATTGATTATGCTCTTCTTTATTCTCTAGGAATTGGAGGAATACATCATAGAATTGGGCTGTCTTTGATGTTATAATGGAGAAAAATTTTCAGGGAGGTAAAATTATGAAAAGAGTATTTAGATTAACCCTTCTAATTTCTTTAATTCTCCTTTTAATCTTTACTATGGTTTCAGGACAATCAAGGAAAATAAAAATTGGAATTATTACAGGAACTGTAGCCCAAGGCGAAGATGAATATAGAGCAGCAGAAAGAGTAGTAGCAAAATATGGAGCAGAAAGGGTAATTCATAGAACCTATCCTGATAATTTTATGGCGGAACAAGAAACAACTATTTCACTTATTACGGGTCTTGCTGCAGATCCCAATGTAAAAGTTATTGTGATAGCCCAAGCAGTCCCTGGATCTTTAGCAGGACTAAGAAAGGTAAGAGAGATGAGACCTGATATTCTCATTGGTTTTGTAAGTCCCCATGAGGATCCAGAAATGGTGAATAAAGAGACTGATTTTGCTCTTGATCCTGACCAAAGATATCGTGGAAGATCTATAATCAGACAGGCAAAGAAGATGGGAGCAAAGGTATTTATTCACTATTCCTTCCCAAGACATATGTCTTATCCATTGTTAGCTGAAAGAAGAAGAATTATGGAAGAAGAATGTAAAGCTCAAGGTATTCAGTTTGTTTTTGTTACCGCTCCAGATCCTCTTGGTGAGGGTGGTCTTCCTGCGGCTCAACAGTTTATTCTTGAAGATGTACCAAGACAAATAGCTAAATATGGTCCTAAAACAGCCCTATTTAGTACAAACTGTGGAATGCAAGAGCCATTAATTAAGGCTATATTGCAACATGGTGGAATTTTTGTAGAACAATGCTGTCCCAGTCCAACCCATGGATATCCAGGAGCATTGGGAATTAAGATACCACCTGAGAAAAAAGGAGATATGCCTTATATTTTAGAACAAATCAGGAAAGCTATAGCAGAAAGAGGTGGAAGTGGCAGATTTGCAACTTGGCCAGCTCCTGTAAGCATAGTTAATACTTTAACTGCTGTGGACTATTTAGTAGCAGTAGCAGAAGGAAGAGCAAAGAAGAATGATATGACTTTAATAAGATCTTTTCTTGTTAAGAATGCTGGAGTTCCTGTTACTGTTAATAAATATAAAGAGGCAGGTCAACTATACTTAGTAGTATTAGGTTCTGTTGTCTTTTAAATTTTTTAATTTCATTTTCCAAGGATATTATTAATAATGAGGAGCTAAGATTGGGAAATCCTAATTTTAGCTCCTCATAGTTGTTAAGGAGTAGAGAAAATGCTTGAATTTAGAAATATATCAAAGGAATTTTATGGTAATTATGTTCTTAAAAATCTAAATATAAGATTAGAAAAAGGAGAAATATTAGGACTTGTAGGAGAAAATGGTGCAGGAAAGTCTACACTTATGAATATACTATTTGGCATGCCTGTAATCTTTGATACCGGAGGATTTGAAGGAGAAATATATTTAAAAGGAAAAAAAGTAGATATAAAAAGTCCTAAGGATGCTATGGATTTAGGTATTGGAATGATCCATCAGGAATTTATGTTAATTCCAGGGTTTACAGTCTTTGAAAATATTAAGTTAAATAGAGAATTAACAAGACCAAATATTTTCTCTCAGATTATGAAGAGCCCTAAATTAGAAACCTTAAATATTCCTTTAATGCGAAGAGATTCAAGAGAAGCACTAGAAGAAATTGGATTAGGAATTGATGAGCTTTTGCCAATAATTGGTTTACCAGTTGGATATAAACAATTTGTAGAGATTGCAAGGGAGGTAGATAAAGCAAAAAATAACAATTTAGAGTTATTAGTTTTTGATGAGCCTACTGCTGTACTTACAGAATCAGAAGCGGAAAGACTTCTAGAAATTATAAGAAACTTAGCTAAGAAAGGGATCTCAATAATATTTATAAGTCATAGATTAGATGAAGTAATAAAATTATCCGACAGAATAATAGTATTAAGAGATGGAGAAAAGGTTGCAGAGAAATTAAGTTCCCAAACTAATGTTTTAGAATTAGCAGAACTTATGGTAGGAAGAAAGATGAAATTAGATATTGGAGTAAAAAGGAAAAACCCTTCTGATGGAGAGGTTATTTTAAAAATAAAAGATCTTTATGTAGATATGCCAGGTGAGAGAGTAAGAGGTGTAGACATAGAAGTAAAGAGGGGAGAAATTTTAGGTATTGGTGGCTTAGCAGGACATGGAAAAGTTGGTATAGCTAACGGGATAGCTGGGCTTTATCCTGCTAAAGGAGAAGTAAAGTTCAAGGGAAAGGATTTTACTCTTAATGATCCCTTAGAATTTTTAACGAAAGGTATGGCTTTTCTTTCTGAAGATAGAAGAGGGGTAGGGTTGATGTTGGATGAATCCTTGGAATTGAATATAGGTATTACCGCTTTCTATATAAAAGGAAGGTTTTCTAAGGAATTTTTAGGAATTAGATACTTAGACTCCAAATCTTTAAGGGAATGGGCTTTAAAGATGATTAAAGATTTAGATATTAGATGTATTGGACCTCAACAATTAGTGAGAAGTTTAAGTGGAGGAAATCAACAAAAAGTCTGCATAGCAAGGGCTTTAACATTAGAGCCTGAAATTTTATTTGTTTCAGAACCCACAAGAGGGATTGATGTGGGAGCAAAACAAAAGGTTTTGGAGCTTTTAGTAAAATTTAATCAAGAATTAGGAATGACAATTGTCTTTACATCATCAGAGCTCCAGGAACTTAAGGCGATTTCAGATAGAATCGCTATTGTTCATCAGGGAAAAATTGCAGATATACTTTCTCCTTTTGCTTCTGATGCAGATTTTGGTTTAACTATGTCTGGACTAAAGGTGAGATCATGAAAGAAAAAATAAATTTTCTTATAAAAAACTTTGGTATTCCTCGTCTTATTATTTTATCCTTTCTAGTTGTTCTTCTTTTTCTTGCTCTAATATTAGGAATGGACGTAAGAAGACTAATATCTGATTCTTTAGTAAGGGTAGGAAGAAATGCATTATTGGTTTTAGCGTTACTACCTCCAATTAAGGCAGGAATTGGGCTTAATTTTGGATTACCAGTAGGAATTATATGTGGTTTAGTGGGGTTAGTTTTAGGATTAGAGTATAACCTTATTGGATTTTATTACTTAATTTTTTCCTTTACTATAGGAGGAATTTTAGCCTTTTTAGCAGGACATCTTTATGGTACTCTTTTAAATAAAGTAAAAGGACAAGAAATGATGGTAGGAAATTATGTTGGCTTTGCAATAGTTTCTTTAATGTGTTCTTTCTGGCTTTTAGCTCCTTTTAAAAACCCTTCTCTAATATGGGCGATTGGTGGATCAGGTCTTAGATATACTTTAGTATTACCTTCGGAAACATCGCAACTTCTAGATAGAGTTCTATCTTTTAGTATAATGGGAATAAAAATTCCTACAGGAACTTTTCTTATTTTCTTTCTCTTATGTTTATTAACTTCTTTCTTTTTCAAAACAAGGATTGGTATAGCTATAAGTACTATAGGCTCTAATCCTATTTTTGGAAAGGCATCAGGAATGAACATAGATAAACTTAGAAGATTTTCTATTATTCTTTCTACTATTTTAGGGAGTTTTGGGATAATAGTTTATGCCCAGAGTTTTGGTTTTGTCCAATTATATACTGCACCTTTAATGATGGCATTTCCAGCAATAGCTTGTATTTTAATAGGAGGTGCTACTCTTAGAAAAGCAAATATAATGAATGTAGTTGTAGGTACTTTTCTTTTTCAATCGTTACTTACAATAACATTACCGGTCATAACTCAAGTGGTAGCAATCTCTGGAGAGGCAGGAGATATAACCGAAGTTTTAAGAGTGATAATTAGTAATGGAATGATTCTTTATGCACTAACCAGAAGAGGTGGTGATTAAAATCAAGAAGATAATAAAAATCCTCACATCTTATCCTGTACCTTTTGTTTTTTTAATCATATCCTTATTAGGTTTATGGATTTCAGAAATTCCTTTACCTATTTTTCTGAATGATATTATTATTAGAATGGCAAGAAACACCTTTTTAGTACTATCCTTAATAATTCCTGTAGTTGTAGGTTTAGGACTAAATTTTGCAATAGTTATTGGAGCTATGGCAGGACAAATAGGTGCTATGATATCAGTAGAATTAGGTCTTACAGGGTTTATAGCTTTTATTGTGGCATGTTTTATGGCTTTTCCCTTGGCAATATTTTTTGGTTTTTTAGTAGGAAAACTCTTTAACATAGCAAAGGGAAGAGAAATGATTACAGGTTTTATTGCAGGATTCTTCGCTAATGGTATTTATCAATTTATTTTTCTTTTTTTAGCAGGCTCCCTTATTCCTTTTCGAAATCCTATATTGCTTCTTTCTCAAGGATGGGGAGTAAGAAGTGTCGTAGATCTACATAATCTTCAATATTCCATTGATTCTCTGTGGAGAATAAAATTTTTCTTAGGGGAGTATTTTATTAATGTTCCTCTTTCTACCTTTATACTTATTGCTTTTTTAGCTATTAGTATAAATTTTTTCCTAAAAACAAAGTTAGGACAAGAGTTTAGAGCAATAGGACAGGATCCTCATATCTCTTTAGTCTATGGGATTAATGTAGATAAAAACAGAATACTAGCAACAATTATATCAATAGTCTTAGCTTCTATAGGACAGTTGATTTTTCTTCAGAATCTTGGTACTATGAATACCTATTCCAGTCATGAACAAGTTGGTTTATTTTCAATAGCAGCACTTTTAGTAGGAGGTGCTTCAGTACAAAGGGCTACTGTGTTAAATGCAATTTTAGGAACTTTTCTTTTTCATACTTTATTCATAATTTCTCCTCAAGCAGGACAAAAACTATTTGGACAGCCACAGGTTGGAGAATATTTTCGAGTTTTTATAGCTTATGGAATTATTGCTTTAACCTTAGCCCTTCATGCTATGAAAAGAAAAGAATTTCTAAAATAAAAGGGTGAGAAGATATCTCACCCTTTTATTACTGCTATAGGTTTCATCTGGGCTACTTTTAAAGATAATCCAGCATTGTGGACTACATTTACCACATCTACAACATTTTTATATGCTTCTGACGCTTCCTCCACTATGGAAGCTTTAGATGCTGCTCTTATAATAATTCCTTTTTCCAAGAGTTCCCTCTCAATATCTGCGGCTTTTCTTCCACTTCTTAATAACTGTCTTCTGCTTTGAGTTCTTCCTGCACCATGACAGGTAGAGCCAAAAGCAATCTCCATAGCTTTAGGAAGACCAATAAGGAGAAAGGAAGATCTTCCCATATCTCCTGGAATTATAACGGGCTGTCCAATATCTTTATACTCTTCAGGAATATCAGGATGTCCTTTGGGAAAGGCACGAGTTGCTCCCTTTCTATGAACAATAACCTCTTCCTTTTTACCTTCTACTATATGTTCTTCTAATTTTGCAATATTGTGAGCAACATCATATATTAACTTTAATCCTAGTTTTTCTGCTCCCATCTTAAATACTTTTTCCATTGTTTCTCTTACCCAATGGGTAATCATCTGCCTATTAGCCCAAGCAAAATTTGCAGCAGAACACATAGCTTGAAAGTAATCCTGTCCCTCAGGAGAATCAAAGGGAGCACATGCCAATTGTCTATCAGGAACATTAATTCCATATTTATTCATAGCTTGGGTCATCACTCTAATATAGTCTTCGGCGACCTGATGTCCCAAACCTCGAGATCCTGTATGAATCATTATCACAATCTGGTTAGGAAATAATCCTAATTTATCCGCAATTTCAGGCTCAAAAATTTTACTTACCACCTGAACCTCTAAGAAATGATTTCCCGAACCTAAGGTTCCTAATTGGAACTCTCCCCTTTCCTTTGCTTTTTTGGATACTTTATCAGGATTTGCAAATTTTAGATAACCTCCTTCCTCTATTCTATTAAGATCCTCCTTCCAGCCATAACCTTGTTTTACAGCCCAGCTTGCTCCATAGGCTAAGACTTCATCTAATTCCTTACCTTTTACTCTTAACTCTCCTTCGGATCCTACTCCTGCGGGAATAGCAGAAAAAAGAGCATCTACTAATTCCTTTAATTTAGGTTCCACTTCTTCTTTTGATAAGTTAGTTCTAATTAGTCTTACCCCACAATTAATATCATAACCTACTCCACCAGGAGATATAACTCCTCCTTTCTTTTTCATAGCAGCAACTCCACCAATGGGAAAGCCATATCCCCAATGAATATCAGGCATAGCAAGGGACGCAGAAATTATTCCAGGAAGACTTGCTACATTTGCTACCTGTTCAGGAGACTGATCCTGAACAATATCTTTAATAAGTTTCTCATCTGCAAAAATAATCCCAGGAACCTTCATAAAAGGTTTATAATTCTCAGGTATTCTATACCTGTAATCATCTATCTTTTCTAAAGGACCCTTCCATTGGTCTCCCATTATTTTCACCTCCAGGGAACATTTGTTTATTTTGTTTTATTTGTTTTTTCATCTATAATAATTATACCTTTAAAATATAAATTGGGAAGGAGGTTTTAGATTTGTTCTTTGAATTTACAGTCTCTACACCTTCAAAGACTGCTTTAGTAGATATTACTGAAAAAATTGAGGATTGTATTAGGAAAAGTAATGTAAAAGAAGGAAGATGCTTTATTTTTATTCCCCACACTACTGCAGGGGTCATTATAAATGAAAATTATGATCCTAGTGTTGTGAGGGATATTCTAAACACTCTTGAGAAATTAATTCCTTGGAGCATGAATTATTCTCATGCGGAAGGAAATGCTCCTGCACATATAAAAAGCACTATTCTTGGGAATCAGGTGGTAGCTTTTATTCAAAATGGAAGATTAAAATTAGGAACGTGGCAGGGAATATTTCTTGCAGAGTTTGATGGCCCAAGGGTAAGGAAAGTTTGGGTTGACATAGTTGGAGAATAGGTTTAAACTCTTAAAAAGAAGGTAATCCCTTATTTTTTAGAAGGGAGGAATAAGTATGGCTTGGTATTGGTGGGTAATAATAATTGTAGTAATAATACTCTTAATTTGGTATTTCACAAAAGGAAAAAAATAGTTAAAGTTTTTGGGATTTTTGCTTTAAAAGGGATGGGATTAATCCCATCCCTTTTAATATGGAGGTGAAAAGATGAGATCAGCTCTTTTAATAATTGATATGATATTTGATTTTGTATACGGTAAATTTGGAAATCCTTATGCTCAAGGAATAGTTCCTAAAATAAAGGATCTCATAGATTCTGCACGGGAAAATAATATTCCTATCTTTTATCTTGTGGATACGCATTCTAAAAATGATCCTGAAATGTCTCTTTGGGGCGAACATGCTATGGAGGGAGAAGAAGGCTCAAAAATAATTTCTGAGCTTTCTCCAAAGGAAGGAGATTATATAATAAAAAAGAAAGTTTATAGTGGTTTTTTTGAAACAGATCTTGAGAAAAAATTAAAGAATTTAAATATTAGTACTTTATATCTAACAGGAACAAGTACCCATATTTGTGTTCTTCATAACTCTGCTGATGGATTTTATCGAGGATTTAAAATTGTAGTGGTATCTGATGCAGTAGCATCTTTTGTTCCCGAGGAACATGATAGAGCTTTAAAGTATATGAAGGAAATTCATGGTGCTGAGATTATAACTTCTGATGTAGTAAAGGAGAGGTGGAAAAAAGGTGAATGATTTTTTGGTTGCAAAACCTGAAGAGATAAAAAGGGGATTAGCGACTGATGCTTATTTTATAAGAACTGAAGAGGTCTTAGAGGGTCTTGGTAAAAATCCCTACGTGGTAATGGAACTTTTTACTAAATCTTTTCCTGATAAAAATTATCTTTTTGGGGTTTTTTTAGGTGCTTTTGAAGTTGCAAAACTTCTTGAGGGTTTGCCTATTGATGTTTATGCCATGGAAGAAGGAGAGATATTCTTTCCTTATGAACCTGTTATCCAAGTTATGGGTAGATATAAAGATTTTGCAAGATATGAAACTTCCATATTAGGGTTTGTTTCTTTTTTATCAGGAATAGGAACAAAATCTGCAAGAATAAGAATTTCTGCGAAGGATAAAAAGATCTATAGTTTTGGAACAAGACGTCAACATCCTTTTTTAGCTCCTACTGTAGAATATGCCACCTATGTATGTGGATTTGATGGAGTATCCAATGTCCTTGGAGCAGAATATTTAGGGAAAAATCCTGTAGGAACTATGCCCCATGCATTAATTCTTGTAATTGGAGATGATAAATCCGCTTTCATTGCTTTTGATAAGTATGTAGATGAGAAAATTCCAAGAATTGCTCTAATAGATACTTTTGGGTCTCCTATAGTTGAATCTATTTCTGCTCTAGAAGCTTTGGGTTCAAAGCTACAAGGAGTAAGATTAGATAGTAAAGATTATATTTATCTTGTTAAAGACATAAGATGGGAATTTAAGAGAAGGGGATATGAAAATATTATGATTTTTCTCAGTGGTGGTTTAGATGAATATGAGATAGAGAAATATAGAGATTTAGTAGATGCCTTTGGGGTTGGAACGAGAGTAGCTAACGCTCCTGTTATAGATTTTGCATTAAAAATTGTAGAAGTAGATGGAGAACCAAGGGCAAAATCAGGGAATATGCCAGGAAGAAAGCAAGTTTTAAGAGATAAAAATTATAATGATATAATTCGCCTTTTTAAATCTGAGATATTACCAGGATATGAACCCTTATTAAAACCTCTCATAGAGAAAGGAAAGATAGTAAGAGATATGGAAAACGTAGATAAAGTTAGAGAAAGAATATTGACTAAATTGAAATCTTTACCCGAAAATTTAAAGATAATAAAGGGTGGAGAAATTCCTACAATAAAGTTTGAACCTTGACGATTATATCCATTTTTGTTAATATTACCTTTGTATTAAATTTAGGAATAGAGGGAGAGGTAAAATGAAAAGGACTTATCAGCCAAAGAAACATCATAGACAAAGAGTTCATGGATTTTTAAGAAGAATGAGAACTCCTGGTGGAAGAAGAGTTTTAAAAAGAAGAAGAGCAAAAGGAAGAAAGAGATTGGCGGTATAATTGAGTTTATTTTCCTTTCCAAAACATGAAAGACTCAAAAAGAAGAAGGATTTTAAAAGAATCATAAAGGAGGGAAGGGTCTATACCTTTCCTCCTTTTATGGTATATATAAGAAGGGGAAGTGATGTTAGAAAAATAGGGATAATTGTTAATAAAAAAGTAGGATCTGCAGTAGTGAGAAATAGATTAAAAAGATTAGTAAGGGAAGTTTATAGATTGAATAGACCTTATCTTGTCGATGATGTGGAGATGATTGTGATTATAAAACCCTCAGATAGAATAATTAAAAATTTCTGGGAAATGGAGAAAATTCTAAAAAAAATATGGCAGAATGCTAATATTTTTAAAGATGTTGAAAAAAGTAGTAATTCTTCTAATAAAATTTTATAAATATTTTATATCTCCAGCTCTTCCTCATTCCTGTAGATTTTATCCCACATGCTCCACATATACTTTAACTGCCATTGAAAGATATGGGATTTTAAAAGGAGGGCTTCTGGGAATTAAAAGAATACTAAGATGTCATCCCTTTAATCCAGGAGGCTTTGATCCTGTTCCAGAATATATAAGAAAAGAAAAATTAAATAGGAGGAAAAAAGAATGATACAATTTTTAGTGGATATCTTAGGAAAAATATTGGAATTTTTTTATTCTTGGACTAATAATTATGGACTTGCCATAATTTTCTTGGTTATTTTTGTTAGAATTATTTTATACCCTTTGGTTCAAGCCCAGCTTAAATCCCTTCTTCTTATGCAAAAGATACAACCCGAGATTCAAAAACTTCAACAAAAATTTAAAGATGATCCCCAAGCTCTAAATAGAGAAATTATGCTTCTCTACAGACAATATAAAATAAATCCTGCTATGGGATGTTTACCTTTAATTCTTCAATTTCCCATTCTCATTGCCCTTTATCAATTACTTGTAGGTTATAAATATGCGACTACCCCTACCTTTCTTTGGATCTCTGATCTCACAAAGCCTGATGTTCTCCTTTTACTTCTTATGGGAGTAACCCAGTATTTTTCAGGAAAAATAACTGCTTTTCCCGCTTCTCCCGAGGCAAGAAAACAACAGGAACTAAATAATATTATTATGTCTGTATTATTTACAGGTATGTTCTACTTTTTTAATATACCTGCAGGGGTTATGCTTTACTGGTTTACTTCTAATCTTTTCCAACTACTTCAACAGTTTATAGTAGTGAAGCTTCATTTAGGAGGCTAATAATATGAAAGAGGTGGAAACTGAGGGAAAAACTTTAGAAGAAGCTTTAAAGAAGGCCCAGCTTATTCTAGAAGTTCCTTTAGAAGAAATAGAATATGAGATTTTAGAAATAGGAAAAGAGGGAATTTTAGGAATTGGAGCTAAACCCTATAGAGTTTACGCTCGAATAAAAAAGAAAGCTGATGATATTTTAGAAGAATTTTTAAAAAATATTTTGAAAAGAATGGAATTAAAAGTTAGAATTAAAAAGATAAAAAAAGATAATAACATTTTATTTAGCGTTGAAGGGGAAAACTTAGGTAGGATTATTGGATATAATGGAAGAACTTTATCCGCCCTTGAATTTATCTTGAGATTATATGGTGCAAAATTAGGGATACAGGAAATAATTACATTGGATATTGATCATTACAGAGAAAGAAGAGAATTTCAACTTATAAATTTAGCGAAGAAAATAGCAAAAAGGGTAAAGGAAGAAAAAAGAAAGATAGCTTTAAATCCTCTTCCAGCAAGGGAAAGAAGAATCATACATATAGCTTTACAAGAAGATCCCTTTGTCTACACCTATAGTGAAGGAGAAGAACCTAAAAGAAGAGTAATCATAGCTCCAAGGGAAGAATGAAGAAATATCTAAGTGATGATATAGTTGCTATATCCACTCCTCTGGGACATAGTGGGATAGGTGTGATTCGTCTCTCAGGCCCCAATGTGATTTCCATTGTTAAGGATATTTTTATTCCTTTTAAAAAGAAAAAGGATATAAGTAAAGTTCCCTCTCATACTCTTCATTATGGAAAAATTTCTGATGGGAAAAGAATTATTGATGAAGTTATGGTAGCGATTTTAAAAGCACCAAATACCTATACAAGAGAAGATATGGTAGAAATATATGCTCATGGAGGGCCTATCCCCTTACAAGAAATTTTAAATCTTATCTTAAATAAAGGAGCAAGACTCGCAGAAAAGGGAGAATTTACAAAAAGAGCCTTTTTAAATGGAAGAATCGATCTTCTACAGGCGGAAGGAATTTTAGATATTATTTATGCAAGAAGCTCAAAATCTTTAGATATTGCTATTAGAAAATTAGAGGGAGAATCATCGAAAATTTTAAAAGAGATAAAGAAGGAAGTTGAAAGATTGAGAATATACTTAGAGGCAGTTTTAGATTTTCCAGAAGATGTTAGTGATTTAGAGAGAAAAGAGTGGACTAATTCTTTAAAAAATTTATCAGAAAAGGTAAAAAATCTTATTGAAAGGGCGGAAAGGGGAGAATGGCTTAAGGGAGGATATAGAGTAGTTCTTGTGGGAAGACCTAACGTGGGAAAATCAAGCTTATTTAATGCATTAATGAGAGAAGAAAGAGTTATAGTAACACCAATTCCTGGTACCACAAGGGATTATATTGAAGGTGAGTTAATCCTATCAGGATACCTCATAAGATTGTTTGATACTGCAGGAATTAGAGAGCCAAAGGATGAAATTGAAGCTATTGGAATTAAAAAAACTCAAGAGATAATTAAAAAGGCTAATTTAATACTTTTTTTGATCGATATTTCCGAGCCTTTAAAAAGAGAAGATGAAGAATTATTTAAAGAAGTATATAGAGAGGATGCAAAAATTATCTTAGTTTTAAATAAAATAGATCTTGAGATAAAAATTAAAGAAAGAGAATTAGAAGAGAAATTTCCAAATGTACCTAAAATTTATATATCCACTTTAACCAGGGAAAGACTAAGTTTGTTAGAAGAAATTATAGTAAATCATATAAAAGAAGAGGAATCTCTTGATGTTCTATTTTTCAATACCTATCATCTTCAAGAATTAAGGAAGTCTTATGATCTTTTATCTCAATCCCTAGAGATTCTTGAAAAACCCCTTTGGGGTATGGATGTTTTGGCGGAGAATCTTTTTGAGATAGAAAAAATCTTTGGTAATATCTTGGGAGAGGAAGTTTCTATTGATATAGTTGATAAGATTTTTGAGAATTTTTGTGTGGGAAAATAAAGGGAGGATAATATGGAATTTTGGATAATTATTTTAGGTATTGTTCAGGGAATAACAGAGTTTTTACCTATAAGTAGTACTGCTCATTTGATATTGATTCCATATTTTGCCAAAGTACCAGATTTTGGACTTACCTTTAATGTGGGAATCCATCTTGGTACCTTCTTAGCAGTTCTTTTTTATTTTATAAAAGATTGGATAGAGATTTTAATGGGATTATTCAAAGGTGGAGAAAAAAGAAGATTATTAGGATTAATTCTTATTGCTACCATACCTGCTGGGTTTTTGGGATTATTACTTGATCCTATTGTAGAAAAGATTTCCCAACCCCAAACTTATTCTTTTTCTATATGGGTTATTTTATTAGGTGTTATTTCTTTTGGAGTAGTATTTCTACTTTTAGAAAAACAATCAGGGAAAAATTTAGAAATAGAAGATCTTGATTATAAAAAAGCGCTAGTTATTGGTTTTTGGCAGGTATTATCTCTATTTCCAGGAGTATCAAGATCAGGATCTACCATAGCGGGAGGTATGTTTACAGGATTAAAAAGAGAATCTGCAACTAAATTTTCCTTTTTTTTATCCCTTCCTATAATTGGAGGTGCAGTGTTTTTTAAGCTTATAGATTTAGTAAAGGAAGGCAGTAAGGAATTTTCTTTGATTTTCTATGGAACTATAATCTCCTTTATTGTAGGACTTCTTTCTATTCATACCCTTTTGAATTATGTAAGAAGAGCATCCTTAGAAGTTTTTTCTTATTATAGATTTATCCTTGCTTTATCTATAATATTTGCCTTTTTTAATCTCCAAATTATATCCCTTTTTGTATTTTTTATGGGAATTCTATATTTAATTATTAAAATATCAGCATCTAATAAGAAATGATTATTATAGAGACCAAGAATTTAACAAAATACTATGGAAAATACAGAGGAGTTATAGATTTGAATCTGGAAATTTATGAGGGAGAAATTTTTGGCTATCTTGGTCCTAATGGAGCAGGAAAAACCACAACAATAAGATTATTATTAGACCTTATAAAACCCACAAGAGGGAAAGCTTTAATATTTGGGAAAGATGTAAATAAGGAAAAGAGTATAAGGGCAAAGATAGGTTACTTACCTGGAGAGTTATCATTATATGATAATTTAACAGGGAAAGAATTTTTAATCTATATGGGAAATCTGAGAAGAAGAATTGATTTTAAATTTATGGAAGAGCTTTCTGAGAGATTTAATTGTGATCTTTTAAAACCTATAGGAACTCTATCTCATGGAAATAAACAAAAGATTGGTTTATTACAAGCCTTTATTCATAGACCCTCTCTTTATATATTGGATGAGCCCACATTGGGTTTAGATCCTCTTGTTCAAAGGGAATTCTATAAATTGATTTCTGAGCTTAGAAGAGATGGGAGCACTTTTTTCTTATCCTCTCACATTCTTCCAGAAGTAGAAAGAATTTGTGATAGGGTTGGAATTATTAAAGAAGGTAAAATTGTAGCCATTGAAAAGATAGAAAATTTAAAGAAGAAAGCGTTAAGAAGAGTTGAAATACATTTTTCTGAGAAAGTACCTATAGAATATTTTTCAAATCTTCCTGGAATTAAAGAGCTAACTCAGGAAGATAATATAATAAAGTTTACCGTAATTGGATCTTTAGATCCAGTTATTAAAAGATCCAGTCAATTTGAAGTTATAAATATCATTAGCCATGAACCAAGTCTTGAGGAAATATTTATGTCCTTTTATGGGGAGAGTAAAAATGGGGCTTAAAAGTATCTTTGGAAAAACCTTAAGGGACAGAAAAAGGACTATATTAGGCTGGTGTACAGGGTTTCTTATATATGCTTTTTTCATTCTATCATTGTATCCAACTTTTAGCTCTGAAAATGAAGTAATTATTAATTATATAAAATTATTTTCGGATATGCCTTTTTTAAAATTATTTGGAATAAATTCTGAGAATATTTTAGAATTCACTACTCCTGAAGGATTTTTAAATCCTGAGTTTTTCTATATGGTAGCTCCTCTATTGATTATTATCCTAAGTATTGCCTTAGGAAGTGATGCCATTGCTGGAGAAGAGGAGAGAAAAACTATGGATCTTCTTCTCTCAAATCCCATATCAAGGTCAAGAATTGTATTAGAAAAGTTCTTAGCTATGACCTTTATTATATTTTTAGTTCTTATCTTTTCTTATATTGGATTCTTAATAAGTATTTTCCTTTACAAAATAAATATTAATGTTATTAAGATCTTGCAATCGGAGATCATGCTGGGATTATTAGGTTTATCCTTTGGAAGTTTAGCTTTTTCTATGGGATGTATAACGGGAAATAGAGGAAAAAGTATTGCCATAAGTTCTGTCATTGCAGTAATATCTTACCTAATAAATGCCTTATCCAATATTAGTTCTCTTATAAGAAGATTTAGGTTTATATCTTTGTTTTATTATTATGGAGGAGACAATCCTCTTAAAAAAGGTATTTATTTCCCCCATCTAATTGTAATTATTTCTTTTATTTTAATTCTGTTAATGATTTCTCTTCTATCCTTTGAGAAAAGAGACATAAAGATTTAATATTTAATTTTTAACTGAACGAACGTCGTTCGAAAAAGAGGTGATTAGAATTGAGAATTAGTAAGGAACCAGAAATTAGAAAGAAGGAATTTATAGAGACTGCCCTAAAACTTTTTCTTACAAAGGGATATGAAAAGACATCGATTAGAGATATTTTAAGAGAGGTAAAAGGATCTCCTGGCATGTTTTATTATTATTTTTCTTCTAAGGAAGAAATTTTTGAGTCTGCCATCCATTATTATGGGGAAAATTATATAAAAAGGCTTTCAAAGATTTTTCAGGATGAAAGCTTATCTATAGCAGAAAAATATAATAGTGTTGTAAAAGAAATTATAAAAGCTTTTGATGATCTTAAATCTATTTCTGATTTATATTTTACTTCTCAATATTTTCCTTTAAGGGTAAAAATAGCCTTTAAAATCCTTGATGGGTTAATAGCTCCCCTTTCTGAACTTATCGAGAAAATTAAGAAGGATAAAAGCATTGATAGTAAAAATATGGCAACTTTTATTCTCTACGGAGTATATGGAATATTACATCATAGTTTAAAGGAAAATCATCCCCCAAATATCCAAAGCATCATGAATATGGCTCATTATTTTGCAGAGAAGATAATAAATTTATCAACTTAAGGAAGGTGAAAAGATGAGAAGGTTTTATATTTTTGCCTTTAGAAATTCTAAGTTTATATTTATCCTATCTATTATAATTTTTATCCTTTCTCTCTATTTGAACTTATTCTTAAAGATTAATTATGATTTGTATTCCCTTCTCCCTCAGGATGTATCTTCCGTAAAAGCCTTAAATATGCTGAGAAATATCTTTAAAGTAGGAGAAGAGGCCTATGTTTTAATATCTTTTAAAGATATTGAAGAGGTAGAAAAATTAAAGAGGGAAATATCAAAAATAAATGGAGTTTCAAAGGTATCATGGGTTTCAGACCTTCAGGATATTTTTCTCCCCGAATATTTCTGGGAACAAAGTATAAAAGAAAATTTTATAAAAGGAGGATATACTCTTCTTAGGATATCCTTTTCAGAACCTTCCCAGAGTCCTCTTACAGAAAAGGCTGGAAAAGAGATTAAAAAATTACTTCCTAAGAACAGTTTTTTTACGGGAAATGTAGCAATAGCTCAGGACTTAAGTGATATTACTCAAAGAGAAACCATAAAATATTTATTTATTGGAAGTTTATTTGTTATTATCTTTCTCTTTCTTATTTTCCCTTCCATGTATGTTCCTTTTATTATTTATTACAATATTTTCTTATCTATCCTTATAAACACAGCAATATCAGTTATTTTTAGAGAGGAGATAAGTTTTATATCTCGAATGATTGTGGGAATTCTTCAGATGGGTGTTACCATGGATTACGCTATCTTTCTTTATCACAGATATGAAGAGGAATCAGAAAAAAGGAGTAAAGAGGATGCAGGATGGGAGGCGATAAAATCCACAGCTAGGAGTATAATTGCCAGTGCAGGAACCACTATTGCTGGATTTTGGGCCATGACCCTTATGAAATTTGGCTTAGGAAAGGACTTAGGGTTTATTCTTATTAGAGGCGTAATTATTTCTTTTATTCTTTCTATTACCCTCCTTCCTGTACTTTTTTATCATTTTCACAATAAATGGTATCACTCAAAAAGAAGAGTATTAAGATTATCAGGAGAAAGACTTTCCAATTTTATACTCCAAAAAAGATACTTCTTTTTTGCACTTTTTATATTAGGAGCCATATCATTATTTTTAATACCTAAGTTTCCTATGGATTATAAAATTCTTAGGGGACTTCCTGAAAATGTACCTTCTATTATAGGGCAAAGAAAATTAGAAGATTTGTTCAATAAAAGGTCTACCATATTTATTATAGGAGAAGAAGATCCTCTAAATTGGCAAAAAATAGTAAAAATTTTGAGAGATAATGAAAAGGTATCAGGAATTATGGGATATTATGCTATGGTAGATTATCTTCTTCCATCTTACATGATACCTTTAAATATAAAGGAAAGTTTCTTAAAGGGAAAGCTTTCCTATATCTCAGTAGATACCCTAATAGACTATGGCACCAATGAGTCTTACGAATTCACAAAGGAGATAAGAGAAAAAATAGAAGATAGATTTAATGTAAAAATTACTGGCATTCCTGTTCTAAATTATGACTTGAAAAATATAACCACAAAGGATTTAGAGAAGGTAAATATAATTTCCATAATCTCTATATTCTTAATAATTGCTTTGTCTTTTCTTTCCCTTCCTATTCCCATTTTTCTTGTATTTACCATTGAAATGGCTATTACCATAAATTTATTTATAGATTATATTATTTATGGATTCCTATTCTTTTCCTCTAATCTCTTCATATGTGCCATCCAGCTTGGTGCCACCATAGATTATGCAGTACTTATAACTTCAAGATACTTAGAAGCTAAAAGAAAAGGTCTTGATAGATTTTCTTCTGCAAGGTTTGCCCTTGGAGGAATAAATAGTATCATTAATAGTGCAGGAACCATGTTCTTGATTTCTCTTCCTTTGGGAATTTTTTCTGATATTTTTATGGCAAAGAATCTTGCCATGCTTATAAGCAGAGGTGCTTTGATAAGTGTAATTTTTGTTATCTTTTTTGTGGTACCTCTTTTGACAGTAATTGATCCTATTTTAGATAAGTTTGGATTTATAAGAAAGGAGGCATAAGAAGTGAAAAAGGGAATTATAATCTTGATCTTTCTTTTAATGATTTTAAGTATAAGTTCTTCTTCAGGAATAACTGTAAGAAATGATGAGAGTATATATGTATTATTAAATTATGATGGAAAGGTAAGAAGAGTTGATCTTGTAAATTGGATAGAGATAAGGGGAAGGGGGAGATTTTCTATAGTAAAGGAAGGAAGGTATTTAAAAAATGCAAAATTATATAACGAAGATACTCAAATCAGCATTAATTCTCAGAGTATAAGAATATCAGGAGATTCAAAGGGACAAAAAAATTTATATCTTACTGCATCCTTAAATAAAAAGCTTCCTTTAGATTTTAAAATTAGTTATAAATATAATGGGAAAATATCAAAACCTGAAGAATTTATAGGAAAAAAAGGAGACTTGGAAATAGAGGTAAAGATAAAAACCCTTGAAGATTTACCCTTTAGATTAGTTATGTCCTGTGAATTTTCTGCAGATGATTTTCTTTTAAAAAATCCTGAGGATTTTATGGTCATGGTTCTTGGAAAGACCGTGAGACTTACTGGATTTACCTATCCTATTCCCGAGGGAAAAATTAAATTATTATTAAGGGGAGAAAAATTAAGGATTCCTGCTTTTACCTTTACTGCTCTTCCCTCTCTTCCTCCTTTAGATCTTTCCATGAAAAATCAAGGGAAAGCTTTCTTGGATGCTTTAGAAGGATTTCTTTTATTAAATCAAGCTCATCAAAAAATTTTAAAGGGCATTTTAGATAATCTCAATTCTCAAAATATTAATATTCCTCAAGAATTTTTAACTCTTCCCTTTACCCTCGTAAAATATCAAAACAAAGCTTACATAATATCAAAGGAGCTTGAAAGTTATCCCCAGAATTTTTTAAAACTTTATAATTTTATTAAAGAGAAGGCAAAGGAAAAAGAGGAAGAAGATTGGAAGAAGGCATTAGATATAGCAGAAGAAGTAAGATTTGAAATAGAGAAGAATAACTTTGCAAAGGAAGTAAAAGAGATAGGAGATTTTATAAGTGATCTTTCCTTTGAGAGTCAAAAAGCCCTAAATCTTATAAATACTTCCCTTCAAGGAATACAAAAAATAGAAGAACTTATGAATACTATGCTTTATGGTGGAGAAATAGAGAGGAAGAAATTACCAGGGCTTATCGATATGGAAAAGAATATTAAACAAAGCATAGAAAAACTACAAGATAATATAAATTCTCTTGAGAAAGTAGAGAAAAAGATAAAAAATTGGGAGAATAAATTAAAGAATTACAATTTTGCAGGGAAAATCCCAGGAGCAATTTCTAATGTAAGATTTTATTTCAGAATTGAGGAAAAAAGATAGTTAAAATATAATTTGGGACGATAAAGTAATTAAAGTAACTATAAGAGAGGCAATAAACACTCCAAAGGATATAGCTATGAAGGATTGCTTTAAAGTTAATCCTAAAACCCTTGCTAAAATTGCTCCAGTAAAGGCTCCTGTTCCAGGAAGGGGTATGGAAATAAAAACTAGAATAGAAAAAACAATACCAGAAGGGTATATTTTTAGTTTATTTAGCTTATTTTTTACAAATCCTTCATAATATTTTTTAAAAGGATCCCTATGGAGTAATATTTTTCCTAAAAAATCTATGCCTGTATATACGAGGACTCCCATAAGAGTATTTCCTAAAAAGCTTGCTAAAAATACTTCAGGAAGAGAGAGTCCTTTATATATTCCATAGGGAATAGATGCTCTACATTCTCCTACAGGTATCATAGATAGTAAAAATACTTCCAATAACAACTTCACAGCTTATTATTATATCAAAAAAAGAATTTATTTTTTTACAATTTCTTTTAGTTTATCAATAAAAGTAGTAAATTCTTTATCATTAAAGGAGTCGTCTTTTATTCTAATCCTTGGCCCAGAGAAAAGGGTAACTCCAGGCAACTTTACTAAAAAAGTCAATATCAGTTATTTGATCCAATCTATTAAAAGATTACTATTATAATTCCAAGTGGTAAAAGTATAAAAATTAAAAAGACCTCTAATGTTAGATTAACATAAATTTCTGTTGAGAGTTTCTCTTTAGTTTCTTTGTTAATAAAAAACTTCCCTATTTGATTTTCTTATTGATCCTTTTCACTCTTTATTTAGAGCTATTAAACTGTAACTCAGGTTATACTGTTCTTAAATGACTTTTATCCTTTTCAGGAAATTAGTAATTATGGTATAATTCTTAATACTATGGAGTTATATCTTTATAATACTTTGACAAGAAAAAAGGAGATATTTAAACCAATAAATCCACCTTACGTGGGTATGTATACTTGTGGTCCCACAGTTTATAATTATGCTCATATTGGAAATCTTAGAACCTATATTTTTGAAGATGTTTTAAAAAGAGTTCTTCTTTACAATGGATATAAAGTGAAACATGTAATGAACATAACCGATGTGGGACATTTAACTTCTGATGCAGATGAAGGAGAAGATAAGATTGAATTAGAGGCAAAAAAAGAGAAAAAAAATGCTTGGCAAATAGCAGAGTTTTATACAAATGCCTTTAAAGAAGATATTAAAAAATTAAATATTTTAGATCCTGATATCTGGTGTAAAGCAACAGATCACATAGAAGATTTTATATATCTTATAAAGATCTTAGAAGAAAAGGGATATACATATAGGACCTCTGATGGAATATATTTTGACACATCAAAATTTCCTGATTATGGGAAGTTAGCAGGACAAAGTTTGGAAGAGATTCTCCCTGGAGCAAGGGTTGAAGTAAATCCAGAAAAGAAAAATCCCTGGGACTTTGCCCTCTGGAAATTTTCTCCGAAGGATGTAAAAAGACAAATGGAATGGGACTCTCCCTGGGGAGTGGGATTTCCTGGGTGGCATATCGAATGTTCTGTAATGTCTACAAAATATTTGGGACAGCCCTTTGATATTCATTGTGGAGGAGTAGATCATATTCCTATTCATCATACCAACGAAATAGCTCAATCAGAAGCAGCTTTTGGAAAACCTATGGCAAATTACTGGCTTCATGGAGAATTTTTGGTTCTTGGGGAAAAAAGAATGGGAAAATCTGAAGGAAATTTTATTACCTTAAGTGTATTAGAAGAAAAAGGTTATAATCCTTTAGCTTATAGATATTTCTGCTTTTCTGCCCATTACAGATCTCCTTTAAGATTTACCTGGATTGCTATAGATTCTGCCCAAAGAGCATTAAATAGATTATATGAAAATATAAAAAAATACCCTAAGGTTGATGTAGAATTCCATAAAGAATATGAAGAAAAGTTTCATTTGGCTATTAATGATGATTTAGATATGCCAAAGGCTATTTCAATTCTTTGGGAACTTATTAGAGATGATAGTATAAGACCTGAAGTAAAAAGGGCAACATTAATTCAGTTTGATAAAGTATTGGGACTTTCCCTTGATAATCCACCAGAGATAAAGATTGAAGTTCCCGATGAAATATGGGAAATGTTAGAGGAAAGAGAAAGAGCAAGAAAAGAAAAGAATTGGGAAAAGGCGGATAAAATTAGAGAGGAGATTAAAAGTAAAGGATATATAATTGAAGATACTCCTCAGGGACCTAGGATAAAGAAATTAATAAAAATATAATGGAAATAAGTGTTATTATACCCACCCATCAGAGAAGAAATCTTTTAAAAATAATTCTTCCTCCTATATTAAATCAGGATTTTTCTCTTCCCTATGAAGTAATTGTTTCCGATGATGGCTCCTTGGATGGAACTAAAGAATTGATAGAAGAGTATAATAATTTTCCAAATTTAAGATATATATATTCTTCCGAAAGAAAAGGACCTGCACATACAAGAAATCTAGCTCTTAAAATTTCTCAGGGGAAATTAATAGTTTTTATAGATAGCGATATATATGTTAAAAATGACTTTTTAAGAAACCATTATGAAATCCAAAAAAAGAATAATTTTAATGTATTGGTTCAGGGACCTGTAATAAATACCTATAATTGGGAAAAACCCTGGGAGGAGAAGTTTAAATTGAGAGATATTTCTTCTGCCTATTTTGCTACAGGTAATGCAAGTATATCTAAAGATATCTTGATAAAAGCTGGTTTTTTTGATGAAAATTTCTCCTTTTATGGATGGGAAGATTTGGAGTTGGGAATAAGATTAAAAAAAATGGGGGTTAAAGTGATAAGATCTGAAGAAGTGATTGTCTGGCATCTTTGTATTCCTCCTGATTTTAAGAATCTTTCTTATCTTCTCAATAAGGAGAAAGAAAGGGCAAGATCCGCTGTTTATTTTTATAAAAAACATCCTACCTTAGAAGTCAAGATGATGATACAGCTTGGAAAAATTTATGAAATCGGAAATTTTATTCAGAGACTAGGAGGAATAATAAATGAAAAAAATATAGAAAAATGGTGGAATTGGGCAGAAAAGAGAAAATATCATACCCTTTCCCAAATTTTTCTATCCGCTCTTTTAAATAAAGTCTATCTAGAAGAATTAAGAAAATATTTATAAATATTTTTTGTTTTCTCTATCATACTTTCCAAAGTAAATTCCTTACAAAATCTTTCATATCCTTTCTCTGCCAATTTTTTCCTTAAGTTGTCATCTTTAATTAATTTTTCTATGGCAAGGGCTAAACTTTTTGAGTCCCTCGGAGGAACCAAAATTCCATTAACTCCCTCTTCTATAATTTCAGGAGTTCCTCCAACCCTTGTCGCAATAACAGGAACTTTTAAAGAAAGGGCTTCTAAAAGGGAAAGGCTTAAAAATTCAGAAAGGGATGGTAAAACAAAGATTTTAAAATTTTTTATATAATATTTGGCATGGGGAAGGGAACCTAAAAAATAAACTTTATCCCTTACTTTTAATTTTTCTGCTAGCTTTTCTAAATTTTTTCTTTCTTCTCCGTCTCCAATAAGGACCAATTTAATATCTTTGTAGTCTTTCTCTACAATACTAAAGGCAGAAATTAAGTAGTTTATTCCCTTACTTTTAGAAAGACGAGCAACGGTTCCTATAATAAAACCATCGATTCTTAATGGTAAATCCCATTTTTCTGAAGTCTCTGATATCCCATTATGAATGAGTACTAATTTATTCTCAGAAAGTCCCATCTTTCTTAAGAATCTTCTATCATAATCAGAGACACAAATTACTCTATCTCCCCATTTATTATTTATGAAAGCTGATAAGAAATAATCTATAGAGGGAAAGGATGTAGCATAACCATGACAGGTAAAAAGGACAGGAATATTAGGAGAAATCTTTTTACTTATATAAACTAATTCATGGGCTCCATGGATATGGATCAAGTTGGGATTAAAATCCTCTATTGTTAATTTTAAGATTTTCTTATACTTTTGAAAATTGAAAAAAGATAAGAAAGGAATTTCTTTGTATGGAATTTTATTTTCTTCTAACAAAACAAAACCCTTTCCCCTTGGACTTACAACTAATATTTCGTATTCCTTTCTTAACTCTTTTATGAGCTCTACTACATGGATCTCTGTCCCCGCAAGATTAAAATAGGGAAGAAGATAAAGAATTTTAGGTTTCATAAAGGTTTTGATTTCGTAACATGCCAATTAAAAGAGGAACATGTACAGTGAAAATATCATCTACAAGTCCATGTCCTATAAAAGTCATAATCATACTTAGAATTAATATTTTACTAAAATTCTTATTAGATTTAAAACCTAAGTATATTTGGCGAAAAAGCCAAAAAAAGAAAAGAAAGGATCCAATAATTCCCCATCCTGTAAGAAAGTAAAAATAGACACTATGAGTAGTTGTTGTAGATCTTAGGTCTAAAGCTAAAGGATGATTAGGATCTATTTTAATACAATATCTAGGATAATAGTATATAAATTGACCAGGCCCTACCCCAAAGAAGAGATTATCTTTT
>JANXBZ010000013.1 GCA_025060475.1 Dictyoglomus sp.
TAAGAAGCTTTTTCTTCTAAAAAGTAGAGACTTTTAACAAAAAAGGGGAAAGGTTCTTCCCACTTTTTTTGTAGATAATTTTTATATAATTTTACCTTTGCTGTTATAGCTGCTATTTTATTAGTTGAAAAATATCTCTTATTAACATCTAAGTTAAGAAAAAGTTCTTTGTCTATTTCGAGACTCCCTTCATCTTTTAATAAGAAATATTTATTATTCAACCCTTCGACCTTTTCGATCGATAATAAAAAGCCTATAACACTAGCGTTATATAGCCAATTTCCTGGGTATAATGTTACTGTCTTTTCTCCCATTTTCTAAACCACCTCCACCATTCCAAATCCTTGAGCTCTTCGTAATCCAATTCCAATTTTTTGTAAATAGTCCAAGTCTTCAGGATTTCCAGAAAGTTCAAAAACTCCCGAGAAACAAGTAAAAGTGTATAGACAAGGTTCTTCATTTTTTTCTCTTATTCTGTGTTTTATTACTTCTTTTCTTATTTTTATGGGTCTCAATTCAATCCTCTCCTTTATTCCTTCTCCTCTAATGCCTTTTAAAATTGAATCTATTAAGTAATTAAACTCTCTTAAAAAATAAACAAATTTTTCACTAGTATTTTCAAGAATATCTCCATCGCTATCAATGGGTAATAAAGGATTTTTGTTTTTATCTTCTATCAGTATTGGTGAAAGCGTTTTAAAAATAGCTTTATTGTCTTTTATTATTTTTTCTTTTAAAAGAGTGATATTTATGATTTTAGAGATTATTCCATCTCCTACTTTATAGGGATAAAGTTTTTTATTTATCAAGCCATTATAAAGAATAACAAGGAAATTAATATCTAAAGAGGATATGTAAAATTCAACTGGACTTTTTAGATAGAAGATATTTTTTTCTTTTTTAAACTCTTCTTTA
Organism: Dictyoglomus sp.; assembly: GCA_025060475.1. Taxonomy (NCBI): domain Bacteria; kingdom Pseudomonadati; phylum Dictyoglomota; class Dictyoglomia; order Dictyoglomales; family Dictyoglomaceae; genus Dictyoglomus; species Dictyoglomus sp. Next base: position 916 of record JANXBZ010000013.1, read on the forward strand.
TCGTGTTGAAATCTTATTGCAAAGCAAAAGGGTTTAGGAGCCTTATTCGTCTTTTCTATATTGTCTTCTTCATAATGGTATAATCTATCTAAATATTCTTTACCTTCTTCTGATAGATTAAGGGCATCTTTAATTAGCTTCATAAAATAGTTTCTGTAATCTATAGGAAGGAGGTCCCCTTCATAAATGAGCTTAAATCTCATAATCTATCACCCCTTTTTAAAGATGAATTTTATTTTCCTTTTTAAAATATTCCTTATATTATACCTCTTAAATAAATTTACTGGAATTTCTAAAATTTCTTTTAAGAGATATTATAAATAAGGAAAGGGTCAATAGTAGTCCCTACAAAAATTTTTTTTCTTTTTTTACTATCTATATGTAATTTCAGTTATACTATACTTTGAATACTTTGTTATAATTCTTAGTAGCTAAGTACCAGTATAGTACTAGCAGAGGTAACAGAGAAAAAAGAAGCTGAGGTATGACTCTAATAGAGATAAAAAACTTAAGCAAATTCTAAAAAATAAGAAATATAAAGAGAAATTATGCCTAAATTTCTCATTGTTCTTTAAACCAAGCTTAATCTTGTTTAGTGATTAGAAGAAAATTTGAAAGATATAAAAAATTTACATGTTTTCTTATATAATATATAAAGAGGAGATTAGTATGAAGCATGTTACCATAAGAGATGTGGCAAGGCTTGCAGGGGTAGGTATAGCTACTGCTTCTCGAGCTCTAAATAATAAAGAAGAAGTAAGTCCTAAGACACGAAAAAGAGTTTTAGATGCTGCAAAAAAATTAGGGTACATTCCTAATTCCTTAGCTCGTGGACTTATCTCTGGAAGAACAAAAAAAATTGGCATAATAATTACAACAATTCTAAACCCCTTTTATGCCACTGTAGTTTCAGGTATAGAGAACGTATTATCTTCTCAGGGTTACACCTTAGCTCTATATAATTCCAACGAAGATCCTGTGAAAGAGAGAGAATCCATATTAACTTTAAGAGCTCAAAGGGTAGACGGATTAATCTTAGCTCCAGTGGAATATCAATCTAAAAGTGTAAAATATCTTTTGGAAAACCAAATTCCCTTTGTTCTTGTAGCAAGAAATACCATAGATAAAAATACTAACTATGTAATTTGTGATGACTTTAAGATAGGAAGAATAGCGACGGAATATCTTATTAAGAAAGGACATAAAAGAATTCTTTTTATCAATTCTTGGAGAAGTTCTAGTGCTCTATTAAGATTAGAAGGACATAAGAGATCTCTTCTTAATTCTGGTTTAAAGATAAATCCTAAGCTTATATATTCCTTAAGCCCCAATATTAATTTAAGAGATATTTTAGATCATGTTTTTTCACAAAAATTAAAACCTACAGCAATATTTTGTTTTTGTGATTCCATAGCTTTAGAAGTAATTAAAATTTTAAAAGATAAAAAAATAAAAATACCTGATGACGTTGCAGTAATGGGATGTGATAATTTGGATTTTACCGATTTAATAGACCCTCCTCTTACTACTGTTGACATATCAAAATATGAAATGGGAATAAAATCCGCAAGAATACTTATTGAAAAACTTAAAGAGGAAAAAAAGGAACCCATACAAGTAATGTTAGAACCTAAGTTAATAATTCGAGCTTCTGCATGATAATATCAATAAATGAAAGTACTTATTTACAATTCTATTTTTTCTCCATTATAGATTTCCTTTGTATTTACATCTTGTAAAAATACTGCTATAGAGAATTTGTTGGGACTAAAATTTTTATGTAAATCATATTCTATTTTTAATTCAAGATTTTCCTTAGGATTTATTTTTATGCTTTTTCCTCTCTCATCAGGAATATAATCTCTTATGACAAATCTATGCTTCTTTTCTCCATTTCTACCTTCATAATGAACTAATTTTTCATAAAAAATAACGAAAAGCTTAAGATTTTTTGTAGTATTAGAAAGAGATTCTATTCCAATTTTAAAACTTATTTTGTTTCCACTTCTCTTCAAATCATATATTTCAAGGGAATATATCGGTTTTTCTTTTAAAATATCATTAATTATTTCAATAATTTCATCATAATATGCTGGATGAATAGCATATTTGCCATTTATTATTAAAGTAGGTACTCCCTCAATTCTATAATAATTTGCTCTGTTGTTAGTCTCTTTAGTATCTAAACCATCATGCCAAACTTGATTTCTTAAAAGTATAATTTGATTTGAAAATTGATCATAAATTTTATCTACTAGTGGACCATATCTTGCACAGGGACCGCACCAAGTAGCAGTGAAAAGCTCAAGAACTAATTTTCTACTAACATTTTCTTGAGGGGAAGAATATGTGGAGGTTAAAAATAAAAGAAAAATAATAAAAATTTTTAAAAGGAATTTTGAATTAATATTCATATTTTTATTCCTCCAATTTTGTATATTTTGAGGATTATTATAGAATATCTTTAGGGGTTTGGAAATCTATGGTATTCCATAAACCAAAAGAATTGAAGTGGAAGGACAAAATTTAAAATTAGTAGAGTAGTTTAAATTATGGTCTATCAGGAGATAGCAAAAAATTTTTATACAGTATACTCTTTCCAGTTTTTACTTTGAAGTTTCATGCGTTCTATTATTAATTTTAAAAATTCTTCTTCTGCCTCCTCATCTCCACTTTCTTCAAGTATTTCCATATCTTCTAGGATGATATAACCAAGGTATTCAAAAACTTTTTCTAAAGATGGATCAAGTAAAGCTTCTTCCTCCCCTTTTCTAAATATTGATGTTTTAGATGTAGGTTTTATATTAAACCAATACCATCGATCTTCAAGTAAATCTTCTCCAAAAGTCAGTGAATCTATAATATAACATGAGTAAAATCTTGGTGAAAATTCTAATTTTATATTTTCAAAAATCCATCCTCTGTAAACATAAGCACCATAGATTTCTGCAGTTTTAGAATTTTCCCTCCATATTATATTTCCATCATGTAATAACTTAGCTCCGTTTGGAAGTTCTAAAGTGTAATTTTCTCTTTTTAAATATTCTGAACTACACTTAATTAACATTTATTCACCCCCCTTCTATTTGATGTTATGTTCTCTATCAAAACACCAAATGATATACTGTTAGAGGTGGAACTTTCAATTCAAAACGATTATTTTCTATATTCTTTATTTCTCCCATTTTTCTTATATTAGGTGAGTTATAATCAAATCCCCATATAACACAAGAAGAATAGGTATATGAACTTTCTATATTTACCTTTGCTATACCTTCTTTGTCCCAATTTCTATTTATAATAATAATATGTAGTTTATTTTCATTATCCTTATGAATAGAGGCGTATACTGGCATATTTTCTACATCACTGGTTTCTGCTTTTACACATATATCTCCATATTTTGACCCTTTTCCGTCATAATTTAAATAAATATTGTAAGCGGAAGAAATGTAGCTACCTGAATCCCCCCATCTTGTGGCAAGATAAATACCATATTTCCCAAAGATACCAAGAACATCAGTTTGAGCAATTCCTCCTGAAATATGATTTCTTCCTCCATAATCATATTCAGTTATGGCAAGCTTTGTTCCAGGATAATAAGTCTCAATATCTTTCTTGATAGTAGGAATTATAGGTAAAAACTCAGGAAACCATTGATTGATCCAGCTATTCTCGCCCGCAGTAATAACACCTTTTTGAGAGGATTTATAGGTAGGATCCCATAAGGTTCTTGGAGCCTGCATTCTTGCAATACTGACATCTTTATCTATGTTATTTTCTCCTTCAAAGCAAATTCTTACATTACCTCCTCTTGCCTCGGGATACCAGTGAAGAGATAAAACATCAAGAAGTCTTTTTCCATAGTTTTGTGATTCTTCCTTCATTTTCTGCAGATAATAGCTAATAAACCACTTATGATTTCCTTTTACTTGATTCCAATCAGGAGCATCCTGTAGAGAATAATATCCCATAAATCCATAGGATTCATATCCCATAACTTCTGCATCTTTATCCATCTCCTTTATTACCTTTGCAAGTTCAACAGATTTCTGAATAAGTTCATTACATGTAGTCTTATTGGGATGAATTCTTGGATGAGTGCTTGACCATAAATCGGGCTCATTATCAAGAAGATAACCTTTTATCCCAGTATTTGTATTTGCTTTCCCATATTTGTTTATAAGGAAATTTATAAGTTCATCTATATATACAAAATTATCAGTAGTATCTGGAGTTAAAGAAAAAGGAGAATTTTTCTTAAATTGAACTTGTGCCCATCTTGGAGATGGTGCAGTTTCATTCTCCTTTACAGTACCATTTGCATCCTTTGCCACATAACCTGCCATCTGAAGAGTAATAAGGCTAATTGCTCCCATTTTTAAAGAATCATCATGAAATTTAGAAAGTACAATAGCAGGTATATTATAGTCCTTTTGTGGTATTCCCATAACCCAAGGTAAGTAATAATCACTATAATGATACCAGTCAGAACCTGCATTTGACATATTAGTTTCCCAATTATAACCTGTAAGTCTATTGCCTCCAATTCTTCTTGCAGTATGCCTTACATTTTCAACATCCTGATTTGCTCCATAGATGTATGGACTAATAGTTATTCTTTCTTTGTTGGTATTAATATTTACATTAACACTAAATTGTCCTGTGGGAATAATATTACCACCTCCTTCACTATTTTTTACACATCCTGAGAGGATTAGAAGTAAAAATAAAATTAGGATGCTTAATTTCTTCAAAAATAACACCTCCTAATAATTTTAATCTAACTATTTTATCTTTGGAAAATCTTCTTTTGGTATATTAATAGTTTTAGCAGTTCCCCCTACCACTTCATAGAGAGTTACTTTATAGACTGTGTAGTGAATAGAAGATTCTACCCTTTGAGTTTTAAATATGAAAATATCTTTAAACCTTTCATATCTGGCATTCTTAGTAAATTTACCAACATTACTATCCCATTTCTCTCCAAGGCTAAAATATAAATAATATTTTCCATCTTTTATCCCTTTTATAGTAAAAGTTTCCTTAGCTCTTATATATACAGCTATCAATACTTTTTTAGGTTCATCTACAGAAGAAATTATGCATATGGCATCAGTTTTATTCATATCGTTTTTGATTGTTAAGACTCCATACCCATTTCTTTCAGAATCTTTTAAAAATGTGCCTGTAGTAGGTCTTATATTTCCAATAATAGGTGTAGAAAGTAAAATAAATATTAAAGAGATAAGTAATAACTTTTTCATATTAATCTCCCCTATTTATATCATCTCCTCTTTAAAATAGATTTTAATAAAATTATATCAAAATTGCCATAAAAATTTTTTATTCTTTTCAAGATGTGATAAAAATCACTTTTTAAAAAATTTTATTTTTTTATAATACTCATAGAAATAAGATTTGAATAATCATAATATTAATAATTTATATCACATTCAAATCTTACTTCTTTAAAAAATTCAATTAGGAGGATAGAGATGAAAAAAACAGTATTTCTTTTCCCCTTCATTCTTTTTCTTCTTTTTCTTTCCCCTTCCTTAGGTTTGGTAACACCAAAATATGGAGTATTATATGCAAATAACAATCAGGTTATAAATTATAATTTTACCTTTCCTAATGTTCCAGTAGTTTTAACATCTGCTCAGGTAAATGGAAGGGCTGTATCAAGCTGTGCTGTAAATGTGGGAAGAGATAATTTTGTTATTTCCCTGAGAGATGATGCAGGGAATCCTGTCCCTTCTGCTTGGGTTCAGTGGATAGCTTTTATTCCTGATGCATCTTTAAAAATGGTAGGATCCATAATGGTTGCAAGTCATGGTCAACGTATATCCTTTAATCTTCCCAATTATCCAGTAATAATCACAAATGCTCAGAAAGGAGGAGTTGCTTTAATTTCTGGTGCTATGAACAATTCTCCCACAGGATTTGATTTATACTTGGTAGATAGTAATGGAAATCCTGTAAATGATGCTTGGGTTATTTGGGGAGCTATTATTCCTGAGCCTCAGCTTAATGGATTTAAGGGAGAAGTCAAAGTATTAAGTAATGGTAGCAATATTTCCTTTACTCCTCCTTTTATAAGTAGTCCTTCTTATGTTCTTTCCGCACAGCCAGGGGTTATTGCTGGAGCAGTTAATAATAGAAATGATGGTTTTACCCTGTCTTTAATTAAGCATGATGGAACTCCTGCCCAAAATGTATGGACTCAGTGGCTAGGTTTTGCAGGATTGCCAAGTACAGTTGTGCCCTCAACTCAAAATATAAGCTATACAGAAGTTTCTACGTCACATGGTCCTGTAGTGGGATGTTCTGGAAATTATAGGTATAGTATAGATGCTAATGGATATTTGAAGGCTTGGTGTTATGCTTATGCTAAAATACCAGCAAGTGATGTTGTTTCTTATGTAAAAGCATTTAGATCCCATAATATTAAAATTAATGCACCCACTAATGATTTTTACACTTGTAATTTAACCATGGAAGTGGATGTTAAGGGATTAATTGGTAAGATAGATTATGCTTTGCCAGTCGGAGCAAGTGATACTCAATACTTGGGAAAAGTTACCGCTGGAATAGTAGAGAATGTAAATCTTTATTATTTAGAAAGTCAATCTGGTTATAGAGCTATTATATGGCAAAAGGCATCAAGGGATTGGTTAGAATTCATTGAATCCTCAATTAAAACTATATTGGGAGGATATGGAAGTATTTTTGTTCCAGGATATGATGTGGCAGTAACATTGATTGAAGTAGCCAATCAATCTGTAAATGCTGCTGAAGTTGTAAACGGAAAATATAGGATTGAATTTAAGAATATAAAATTAAAAGGAAATACAAATTATAGTATCTTTGTGTGTATAGAAGGTAAAGCAAGAGCAGTTTGTGCCGGTTTAGCAGAATCTGTCTGTGAGGTAGATTTTTATTATCTTCCTCCTTATATTGGTGATAGTGAAAGAAATGATCCCCTTGGTGGTAGAGGAGTTAGAATTCTAAGTTATAATCTTACTTTCAATCAATAAAAATCTTGGGGAGAGATCTTCTCTCCCCTTGTTATTTTTTTTAATTCTTTGATTATAAAAAGGTCTTATTTTAATCCTATACTGAATTTTTAATATAAGCAGATACAAGGTATGTGATTGCAATTAAAAAAATATCTACTGCATATTTTAAACTTCTATTCCCTCATATAAGGGATGTTTCTTATATAAGGTTAGGACTTATTTAAGCTTTGGAAAGATTCGATTGGAAAAAGGGCTATAAATTCTCTACCTATGCTAAATGGTGGATAAAACAGTCAATTACAAGGGCAATAGTAGATTTTGGATCTTTGATTAGAACACCATTACATTTTAAAGAAAGACAAGAAATTTTAAGAAAAGGTTATAAAAATTTTTTAGAAAAATATAACAGAGAACCAAATTTAGAAGAATTATCCTATTTTTTGGGATGGGATATGGAGTTAATTAAAGATTTAAAATGTTTTGAATATAAATTTATTCCCTATGATATTCTCTTAGATGAATTTTCCAATGAAGAATATGAGTGTTTGCAGGAATTAATTAATTGTATAGATAGCTGTTTAAAAACAAAAATGATGATGTATAATGATTTTTCAGAGGAAATCATATTGGAAGAGTTTTTAAGGGATGAAATCTATGGGGAAAGTAAGTTCATTCAGGAATTTATAAAATTGGAGTTACAAGGGAAAGAATAATACAAAATCTAAATTCTTAAAGGATTATCGTAATCTTTAATTAGATTTAAGAATAAAAGTTTTAATTTGGAGTTAAAATTATGTCTGTTATTATCGATACTGAGAGAGGGAAAAAGGTTGCTGATCTTCTCTATAGGGTTTTCTCTACCAAGGGGATTCATGGAAAAACTGAAATGCCAGAGGATATGATACCTAAAGGTGTAGAAAAAGGTTCTATTGATCATATATTATTTATCACTCTAACAGTTTCTATTGATTATCAAAGAGATGCTACATTATTATGGGAAAGTTCAAGAAAAACTTTTGAAGATGCCGAAACAAAATATCTATTTGTTCCTAAATTATTATATGAAACTCCCATAGAAAAAATTATTTTAGATATGCAAAAGTATAAACTGTCTAAGAAAATTGAAAAGGATGCTAATATTTGGAGAGGAATTGGAGTTACTTTTTATAAAAGATGGCAGGGTAATCCTTTCAAATTTCTCGAATATTGTGATTGGGATGCAGAAAATGTTTTGAAATATTTGAAATATTTAAAGTATGACTTTCCATATCTTCGTGGTCCTAAAATTAGTTCATTATGGTTAAGGATGCTAAGGGATAACGTAGGAATTCAATTGAAAAATTTAGAAAAAATTCCAATTCCTGTAGATATACATATAGCGAGAGCTACTTTAACTACTGGGGTTATTAGAGGTAAATTTAGAGATAAATTCAATAAAATATTTGAGCATATACGAAAAGCTTGGTTTGAAAGCGTTAAAGGGCTTAGATTAAAAGATAGAGAGATGATATCTTTAGATATAGATGAACCTCTATGGATACTTTCAAAGTATGGTTGTAGAAATCGTGATGAGATTACAGGAGATTGTCTACTTTATGAGAGATGTGAAGCAAAAGAATATTGTGTAAAAGGGATGGTGAGAATAAAAGATGGTATTTTGGAGTTGGAAACACAATAATTTATTAATCTCTTTTAGAAAGAGTTTGGGAATGTTTTATTAAAAGAAGTAAATTTTTTAAACTATTTTTTAGAAAATACTTAAGGATAGTAATGGTAAATGAGTAAGGTAAAAAGTCTAGACTTTTAATAATTGAATCTACTTAAGTTAGGAGATTTTGTTTTTTATTTTTACTAATTTTAAAGCATAAGACCATAAGTATAGAATATGTTATTCCATTCTTCTGTTATATATAGTATAGTCTCAATTTCTTTCTAAGTGACCTATCTCCATGCCTATCTACTTTTTGTTTATTAAGTTATCTTGACTTGGAGTTAACTCCAAAATTTATAATTTTATTTATAACTAAAAATAATAATTAAGGAGGTATATGAATGAAATACAGAAATTTGGGAAAACTTAATGTAAAAGTTTCTGTTTTAGGATTTGGCGCTATGAGACTTCCAACCTTAGGAAGAGAGTCCCAAATAGATGAACCTAAGGCTATAGAGATGATAAGATATGCTATTAATCATGGAGTAAATTATGTGGATACTGCATATCCCTACCATGGAGGGCAAAGTGAAATAGTAGTTGGAAAAGCATTAAAAGAAGGATATAGAGAGAAAACATATGTTGCTACAAAACTTCCTGTTTGGCTTGTTAGTAGAAAAGAAGATATGGATAAGTATTTAATGGAACAGTTGAAAAAATTAGATACTGATCATATAGATTTTTATCTTTTACATGCTCTTAATGAGAGTTCATGGCAGAGAATGTATAATTTAGGAGCTTTAGATTGGGGCGAAAAGATGAAAGAAAAAGGTCTTATTAGATATTTTGGTTTTTCTTTTCATGATAATCTGGAGGCTTTTAAAAAGATTATTGATGCTTATGACTGGGATTTTTGTCAGATTCAGTATAATTACATGGATATAAAAGAACAGGCAGGAAAAGAAGGTTTAGAATATGCAGGGAAAAGGGGTATTGGAGTAGTAATAATGGAACCTTTAAGGGGAGGTAGATTGGTTAATCCTCCTGAGGAAGCAAAAAGACTTATGGAAAATTATAAAACAAAAAGATCTCCTGTAGAATGGGCATTACTTTGGATTTGGAATCATCCTGAAGTTTCCACAGTTCTTTCTGGAATGAGTACCTTGGAGCAAGTCAAAGAAAATATTGAGATCGCAGATAAGGCTGAAATTGGTTTGTTAACTCAAGAGGAGCTTAGGATTATTGAAAAAGTAAGAGATATTTATTTGGGGATAAAAGCAATAGATTGCACTCAATGTCAATATTGTATGCCCTGTCCCTATGGAGTAAATATTCCTCTAAACTTCCATCTTTACAATGAGGGAGTAAGATATAATAGTTGGGGAGCTCCTTCGTGGCACTATAATCATGGAATGAATCCAGAAGAAAGGGCTGAAAACTGTAAGAAATGCGGTGAATGTGAGCCAAAGTGTCCTCAAAGTCTTCCTATAAGAGATCTATTAGAAAAAGTTGCAAGCGCCTTGAGTTCCTAAAGATTGTCAAAGAAATAGGAATCGGGGAGGTGAGAAGTAAGATTTACTGAAAAATTGGAGAGAAAATGATAAACTATTAATTATGAAATATGGAAGGAGAAGTATATCAATAAATTTAACAGAATTGATTTCAAAATTAAAAGAAAATTTTGAAGAAGATGAGAATATTATATTTGCATATCTTTTTGGAGGATTAGCTAAGAATAGAATTTCTCCTATAAGTGATATTGATATAGCAGTATATTTAAGAAATGTAGCGAATATTGTGAATGAAAAAATTAGAATTTTGAATAAAATATGTGATTCTTTAAAATATGATGATGTAGACCTTATAATTCTGAATATGGCTCCTATCTCTTTAAAGGGAAGAATACTTCAAAATAGAATAGTTATTATTGATAAAGATCCTTCTTTGAGGTATTCATTTGAGTCTTTGACTTTAAGAATGTTTTTTGATTTTTCTATAAAAGAAAAACAAATTCTTTATAGGAGATATAAGCTTGGTTGATAAAGCTCTTATTCTTAGAAAGATATCCGAATTGGAAGAACATTTAAAAGAATTAGACGAGTTTAAAGATATAACCGTTGAAATTTATTCGAAAGATTGGAAAATACAGAGAATTATAGAGAGAACATTGCAGATTACTATAGAAATTTGTATTGATATAGCAAATCATATTATTTCAGAGGAAGGCTTTAGAATACCTTCAAGTTATAGTGATACTTTTAAAGTATTGTATGAAAAAGAAATTATTAATAATGAGTTGTTAGAGATAATGGAAAGGATGGTAAGATTTCGAAATATAATAGTTCATAATTATGATAAAATTGATCCTGGGATTGTTGTAAATATAATTAAAAAAAATCTCAATGATTTCATAAAATATAAAGATCATATTATTTCATACTTAAAGAGAAGAATTTAAATTTATACTTTCCTTCTTTTTCCTCTTAGTAAAGTTAAGCCGAGAAAAGTAGAAATTAAGGCAATAACTGTTAAGAATAAGTACATGCCCTTTAATCCTAAGATATCCGCAACATTGCCCGATATTAATGCTGTTAATGTTTGAGAAATAGCCATTGCCATAGATAGAATTCCTTGGGCACTTGCTCTTTCCTCTTCCGATACAAGATCGTTAATATATACCACTGCAACAGTAATCATTATTGCAAAGGTTAAGCTATGGGTAAAAAGTTGTATTAAAATAACATCTAAGGCTTTGTTAGCCAAGGAATATAAAAATACCCTTATAGGTAATATTATTGAAGTGAATAAAAGAAGAGGCAATCTTCCTATTTTATCCGATAAATATCCCCATAGATAAGTAGTAGGTATTTCGGTAATAGAACATACAGAAAGAGCCCAACTAATATCACTATTTGTCCCTCCTAAATGTTTAATTAAAAGATTGACATTTCCTGCAGAGCCCCCCATGGCAAAAATATAGATCATAAAGAATATTAAAAAATTTCTAACATCCGTTCTTGTTATAAACTTTTGTATATCTTTTATCTCTATCCTTCTTACTCCAGTTTTTAATTCTGGCTCCTTTAGAAGAAGAACTGTTAATAATCCAAGAAAAAAGATTAAACTTATTAACGGAAACATAATATTAGGTTCTGTAAGTTTGGGATAAAAACCAATAGTTAGCATCATTATTAAAAATCCTATGGGAGCCCATACTCTTACTGATGCAAAGGCTTTTCCTGTGCCTATTCCAGTGGAATAGTCAAAGATTAAAACATTTGATAATGTGGTCAAAGAGTTCATAAAAATGCCTATAAGGGAGTACATAAAAACAAAGCCTAAAAATTGATTTAATCTTGGAAAGACTAAGAAGTATATTAGTATAAGTATTAGAGAACTTACTATTAAAAAAGGCTTTCTCTTTCTCAATCTATCAGAAAGATAACCTACATAAACCTGAGAAAGAGCACCAAAAAAGGCAGAAAGGGCAGAAAGGGTTCCTATCATTCCAATAGAAAAATTCTTATATTCTCTTAAATAAACAGGTATAAAGAAGAATATAAAGGTCCAATTGGCATAATAAATGAAAAGAAAGACTTTTAAAAGCAGTAAATCTTTATTTTTTATCACCTTCATATGAATTTACCTCTTTATTCCTTCAAATTATCGTATTCTTCTTCAGAAACGGGCTCAAGCCATTGGGTTATATTTTCAGATGCGCTGATAACTACATGAGAAAGCCATGTATCCTTTCCTGCTCCATGCCAGTGTTTTACCCCACTTGGAACTTTTATCACATCACCAGGTTTTAGTCTTTGGGCTTTCTTCCCCCATTCCTGATACCAACCATATCCATCGATAATTAATAAAATTTGTCCATGGGAATGAGTATGCCAATTATTACGACATCCAGGCTCAAAGGTAACATTTATTACTTGAAAATTATATTTTTCCTCAGAGGAAACTAAGGGATTAAAATAAACCTTTCCTGAGAAATATTTACTTAACTCAGGAGAAGCAGGCTCTCCTTTTCCAAATATATTTTTTTCCATTTCTTTCCTCCTTTTTATTCATAATTATTTTTTCTTCCCTTATGGAATATAGGTTTAAATATATATCTTAGAGTTAACTCGAAGTCAATATTTATGATCTTTAAAAAGAATTGATAAGAAAGAAGAATGGGAATTCCAAGATAGTAGATAGTGTGATAGATCTTATTGGGAATACTCCCATGATAAGGCTAAATAAAATTGGGGAGCATGGAATGGCAGAAATTATTGGAAAGATAGAATCTTTTAATCCAGGAGGAAATGTTAAGGAAATGTCTTTGCATCCTTAAAAATGGCAAAGGATTTGGGAGAAGGAAAGAGAATAGTAGTTATACTTCTGATAACTGTATGTAAAATTTTAGAAAAATTGCTTTTAATATATTCTCCTTGTTTTTTGACTTAACTCAAACAAATCATCGGCAATCTTTAAAATAACATCCTTAAGTTCTATCTTTTGGATCCATTCTTTAGGAATGTTATCAATTCCTAAATAGGCTCCTAATATATTACCTGTTATTGCTCCAGTACTATCACTGTCTCCATCATGATTTACAGCAGAAATTAAAGCTTTTCTAAAATCGTTTCTATATTTTAAAGCACAATATAAAGATATAGATAAGGCTTCTTCCCCTGTAAACCCTTGTCCTAATTTAGGTATGGCAGAAATATCTCCAAGAGAACTCTTAGAAAGTTTATAGGCCTCAATTAGAGCTTCTACAAGTTCTTCACTTTTTTTACAATTCTTCAGCTTAGAAATGACTTCCATTAAGGCTTCTTCTAAATCTAAACCATCAATTATAGCAGAAATAAAATAAGCTAGAGCACCTCCTGCCAAATATCCTGTAGGATGTCCATGGGTTATTGCTGAAAAATCAACAGCCATATCAAAAGCAACATTCTTAGGATATGCCAACCCACAAGGTGCAATTCTCATAACTCCTCCACATCCCTTACTATTGTTTATAGGATTATCTAAAGTGCCCATTTTTCCAGAAGAAAGAGCGGATATGCAAGTCTTTCCAGGGGCTTTTATCTTATAAAGTTCTCTTATTTTTATCAGAAATCCAACATTTATCTCCTCAAAGTTTTTTAAAGGAAAACCTTGAGTATAAAGCCACCTCAGATAAGAATGATACATAACTTTTTTGTGATCAACATATGAACTATTTATAATTTTATAATTTTCAAAGATTAATATTCCTTCTGCGGTAAAAAGAGTCATCTGAGTATCATCTGAAAATTCTGAATTACTGTTATCTTTTACTATTAAATCTGTAATTCCCTCATTTCCATATATTTTAAGAATTTCCTCTCTTTTTAAAAATTCAACAGGATAGCCAAGAGCATCACCTATAGCTCCCCCAATAAGACATCCCCTAAATTTTTTTAGAAGTTCACTTTTAAACATTATTTTAAGAATTTATATTTATTCTTTTCCCACCATTCAATCCATTTGTTTATATTATAGTCAAAATGAATGCCTGTAATCTTTCTAAGGAATCTTATTACAGCATCTTTTACATTAAAATGGGAATCATTTAATATTAGTATCAGTGCTTCTATTGCTCTTTGATCTTTTATCTCTCCTAGAGCATAGGCGGATGCTTCTCGCACAAATGGATTTATATCTCTTCTCTGTTATATCCAAGTCTTCTTATATTTGGATCACTATGATTTATGACTTTAATCAGTTCTTCTATATTTACCTATTTCTCATATTCCAAATAGCTTAATCCTTTATCTGCAATTATTAAAGATAAAGATCTTTTTTAGAAGGAGAAAGATAAAATCTGGTGCATAAAAACTATTTTTCTTTTAGCAAAATAGTTAGTGAGATATGCGCCAGTATAATAAGATAGAAAGAATTAAGACTGTGCTCACTGTCCTTGATATAAACAGGAAGTTAAAACTTTATCTAATAAGCTAAAAAGAACTGACTTCTCTTATAGAAGACATGAATATTTTTTAAAAGAAAATATTACTTATCTATCTCTGAAAGTTATATAAATTTGCCTATTATGGCTTATTTACTAAGAATTTATCTATATTTCTTAAGAGTGGCACCTATGTCCATACCAAGTGCTAGTAGATTATTTTCTTTTTGATATAATGATTATTAAATATTAATATTCTTGGAGGATTTAATAATGGAATATAAAAAAATTTTAATGGGAAAACAAAAGAGAATTGCCTTAGTGGCTCATGATAATAAAAAGCAAGAATTACTGGACTGGGCTAAATTTAATAAAGGCACTTTAGCTCAGCACATACTTTATGCTACAGGAACCACAGGGGATATTTTGGAAAAAGAATTGGGATTGAAGATTAATAAACTATATAGTGGTCCCTTGGGAGGAGACCAACAGATAGGAGCCAAAATAGCAGAGGGGGAAATAGATTTTCTCATATTCTTTTGGGATCCCTTGGAACCTCTGCCCCATGATCCCGATGTAAAGGCTCTTTTGCGTATTGCAGTGGTATGGAATATTCCCATAGCATGTAATAGAGCAACAGCAGATTTTCTTATCTCTTCCCCTTTAATGAATACTGAGTATGAAAGATTAGTTCAAGATTACTCCGATTATGTACATAGAAAGATAAAGTTGATGGAGAATGGAGGAGAAAATATATACTAGGTTTCTTTTTTAAATATTTCCTCATAACTTTTAAATCTTTACAAAACCTTTAAACCCTTTTAAGTATTGCCTTACATTAAAGCTTTAAAATTTCTTTAACTTATTAAAGTCAAAATTTAATATTTTCTTAAAGCTTATTTAAAATTAGCCCTCTATACTTCTGCTTGAAAGGAGCTTATTGAATATGAAAAGTAGAGTTCTATTTAAAAATAAGTTTGTCCCATTAATTTTTCTCTTACCTCAAGTAATATTTGCAATATTATTTTTCTTGTATCCAATATGGGAATCTTTTGTATTATCCTTTCAGCAAACAGATCCTTTTGGTATAAATCAAAAGTTTGTTTGGTTTAAAAATTATATAGATTTATTTACAAGTAAAGATTTTTTGAATGCTCTTTTTGTGACCACTGTTATATCTATTTCTATAGTTTTTATAACAATTCCAATTTCTCTTCTTTTAGCTCTTATGGTTGAAAAGCCTATTTATAACAGTAAATTGTTTAAGACGTTATTAATATGGCCCTTTTCTATTGCTCCTCCTGTTGCATCGGTAGTTTGGGTTTTTATTTTTCAACCATCCATTGGAATCATTTCAAGATTATTGGAAAGTATTGGATATGACTGGAATTATATATTAAATGGAGGACAAGCCTTATTTTTAATTATATTCGTTTCTTCTTGGGCTCAGATTGGGTATAATTTTATATTTTATTTGGCTGCACTTACATCAATACCTAAGTCTCTTATAGAATCTGCTAAAATTGATGGAGCAAATTCTAAAAGAATTTTCTGGCATATTATTTTTCCCTTTATTTCTCCTACAACTTTGTTTCTTTTGATAATGAATTTAATTTTTTCCCTTTTTGAAACTTTTGGTATAATTGATGCTCTCACAAAGGGTGGTCCAGCAAAAGCCACAGAGACTCTCATTTATAAATCTTATGTTGATGGGATAACAAAGTTTGATCTTAATAATTCAGCTACTCAATCAGTAATATTGTTTTTTATAGGTATTTTACTTACCTATTTACAGCTTAGATTTTTTGAGAGGAGAATTTATTATCATGGAATCTAAACTTCTTAAATTCAAGAATAATATTAGAGAAAATTACTTTGCTTATTTAGTTCTATTATTAGGTGTTCTTTTTATTATGTTCCCCATATATGTAGCTTTTGTAGCATCAACCTATGATACACCTACAATTAGTAGGGGAAAAATGTCTTTAACTTTTGGAAATAAATTTTTAGAAAATTATAAACAGGCTTGGGATTTAGGATCTGGACAACGAGTTAAGGGTGTTCCTATAAAAATCTTATTATTAAATTCTTTTATCTTGGCCATCTTAGTTTCAGTGGGAAAGATTACTCTATCCATTCTCTCTGCATATGCTATTGAATTTTTTAGTCTTCCCTTTAAGAATTTTTTCTTTTGGATAATATTCTCTACTCTAATGATGCCTTTAGAAGTTAGAATTGTCTCTACCTATAAAGTTCTTTCAGATTTTAACCTTATCAATACTTATCAAGGTTTAGTTTTACCACTAATGGTTTCTGCTACAGGTACACTTCTTATTAGACAATCTCTTAAGAGTATACCCAAAGAGGTTTTAGAGGCTGCTCTTATAGATGGAATAGGTCCTTTTTCTTTATTATTCAGTATTATTATTCCCTTCATTAGACCTAATATTGCATCATTATTTGTCATTATGTTTATTTACGGATGGAATCAATATTTATGGCCTCTTTTAGTATTAACAGAGCCAGAAAAACAACCCATTGTTGTAGGTATAGCAAGGATGATTGGAGGAGCAGATAGTATGACTGACTGGAATTTAATAATGTCTTCCGCGATTATTGCCATAATTATTCCTCTTTTCATTACTATAATTGCCCAAAAATGGCTGATAAAAGGACTTGTAGATATAGAAAAGTGAAGGGGGTGAAAAAGTCTAGATAAATTTTTTAGAAAAACTTTAAGATTCCATTACTATATAAAATTTAAGGAGGTAGAATATAATGAAGAAGATTGTGATTTTAATTTTAACTCTTTTTATTTTAAATGTTTCCTTCACTCAGTCTTCAAAAAAGATAGAAATAGAATTTTGGCACGCCTTCTCAGGTAGATTAGGAGATCTACTTACTCAGCACGTAGAAAGATATAATAAATCTCAAGATAAATACTACGTTAAGTTAGTATATAAAGGATCCTATCAAGATGTTCTTTCTCAGACTATAGCTGCTTTTAGAGCTGGTAAGGCACCTCATATTGCTCAGATTTTTGAAGTAGGTACTGCTACTATGATGTATGCTAAGGATGCTATATATCCATTATATCAACTTTATAAAGATTTTGGAGAAAAGCTTGACGTAAATAATTTTATCCCTACGATAAGATACTACTATAGCTATCCTGATGGGAAAATGGCTTCTATGCCCTTTAATAGTTCTACTGCTATTTTATGGTATAACAAAGATGCTTTTCAAAAAGCAGGTCTTAATCCAGATAATCCTCCAACCACCTGGAAAGAGTTAATGGAATACGCAGATAAAATTGTAAAAGCAAAGGCTGCTAAAAATGGTTTTACTTGCACATGGTTTTCTTGGACCCAATTTGAACAATTTTCTGCTATACACAATGTTCCCTTTGCAACAAGACAGAATGGATTTTTAGGACTTGACGCAAGACTTGCCTTTTCCCATCCTTTATATCGCAAACATCTTGAAAATCTAAAGGAGATGAGTGATAAAGGTTTATTCATATACGGAGGAAGAGACTCTGCTCCTGGGAGTTTATTTCTCTCAGAGGAAGTTGCTATGATAATTGAATCTTCCGCTGCATATGCTAGTATATCTGCTAACGCTAAATTTAAATGGGGAGCAAGTTTCTTACCATATTATGATGATTTTTTAAGTAAACCATACAACTCAATAATTGGTGGAGCCTCCCTTTGGGTTATGAGAAGACCTAATATGAATCCTGAAGAATACCGAGGAGTTATTGATTTCTTCAATTACTTAAAAAGACCTGAAATAGATGGATGGTGGCATATGGTTACTGGATATGTTCCTGTTACCTATGGAGGATATGAATATGCTAATAAACAGGATTTTTATAAACAAAATCCTGTAGGGAAGATTCCAATTGTTCAATTAACAAGGACAAATCCAACTCCTAACACAAGAGGGCTTAGACTCGGAAATCTTCCAGCTATAAGAATTGTGATTTACGAGGAAGTTGAGAAATTATTCCAAAACAAGCAAGATGTAAGATCCACTATAAATAATATAATGGAAAGAGGCAATAAGATTTTAAGAGAATTTGAGGAGATTTATAAGCAATAGTATCTAAATAGGGGGATAAACTATTATGTATAGAGTTTTATCAAGATTAATATTATTGGCATCTTTGTTAATAATATTTATCTTAGGACAAAACTTTGGAGAAAAAACTGAAGTCTATAGGTATAAAATTGATACACCTTTTTTAAAGGAAAAATACAATATAAGTTTTGGTTCTGGAATATATTTCCTTGGAAAAGAAGGAGAAGATTTAGTCTTCTTGTCTATAACTGATAGAGGACCTAATGTGGATTCTCCTGATATACTTCTAGATAACAAATTATATCCAAGTAAAATCTTTTTAGTACCTGAGTTTTCACCCCAGATAGGCTATTTAAGGATAAGAAACAATAAATGTTATGTAGATAAATTTTATGAAATCTACAATGAAAATGGGGAGAAATCAACAGGAAAACCTTTACCACTGAATAAGATAGGTTCTACGGGAGAGATTCCTTTGGATGAAAAATTAAAAATAATAAATTTTGATGATTTAGGGCTAGATCCTGAGGGAATAACTATTGATGATAAAGGATTTATTTGGATATGTGAAGAATACGGTCCAAGTATTATTAAAATTGACCCCAAAACTTATAGAATTTTAGAAAGATTTTATCCTGGAAAAGGACTTCCTGAAATCTTGAAATGGAGACAGCCAAATAGGGGATTTGAGGCTATTTCCTTTCAAGATGGTAAGATATATGTTGTTGTGCAAAGTACTTTAGATATAGAGGGAAAAACTAAAAATAATGCAAATTTTGTAAGAATAGTTGAATTCAACCTTGATGACAAGAAAGTAAAGATGTACGCCTATCCTTTAGATGAGGACTATTCTAAATACAGTGATGGAATGATAGGAGATATGGCCAGCCTTGGAAAAGGAAAGTTTTTAGTCCTAGAGAGGGGAAAACTTTCTTCGGGTTATAAAAATATAATCTACTTAATAGATCTAAATTCTGCAGTTCCAATACCTGAAACTCTTGATGAGAGTCAGACAAAAGATAAGAAAATAGAGAATAGATTCTATGTTAAGAAAACAAAAATAATTGATCTAAGAAACTTAGGATATAATTTTGAAAAAAGTGAAGGACTTGCTTTGATTCAGAAGGATACACTCGCAATTTTAAATGATAATGATTTTGGAGTAAAAAGTAATTTATCAACCTTAAAATCTCCTCAACTTATTAATGGAAGAATATGGGAAAAAGATACTTTGAGAGACATAACCGAAAATTTTAAAATTGTTTCAAACGAAGAGATACTTGAGCTTTGGATTTTGAAATTACCTCTTTCTATTGACTAATAAAATTACTTTAAGGGAGGAGAGAGATTTCTTTCCTCCCTTAAACTTATATTGATATCTCTTAAAAAAGTTTTTATAATATAATCTAAAAAAATGATCCCCTCAGAAGAAGAAAGAGATATATTAATAGTTGAAGATTCTCCTACTCAGGCGGAATACTTAAGAAAAATCCTGAGAGACTATGGATATTCTTCTTTTGTTGCTTTAAGTGGAGAAGAAGCTTTAGAATTGTTAAAAACAAAAATACCTCAGGTAGTAATTTCCGATATTGTAATGCCAGGAATTGATGGATATGAATTATGTGGAAAAATTAAATCCGATGAAAAATTAAAAAACATAATTGTTCTTCTATTGACAGTACTTTCAGATCCTAAGGATATTATTAGGGGTTTAGAGGTTGGAGCGGATGGATTCATAACAAAGCCCTTCGATACCAAATATCTTATATCTACCCTTCAATTTTTAATTTCCAGTAGGGAATTAAAAAAGTTAGGTACCATCGAATCTGTAATTGAAATAAATATTTTGGGAAAAAGATACAGATTATATACCACTCAGATCCAAATATTGAATTTACTTCTTCAGAGTTATGAAAAATATTTAGAAAAAAACGAAGAGATTGAAAAATTAAAGGAAGAAATTAATAAATTAAATAAAGAGTTAAAGCTTCTTTATGAAAAGGATAAAGAATATGAATATCTTATCGAGGGAATTCCCTTACCCCTTTTTGTGGTAAAGGATATAGGAGGAGAAATTCTAACTTCAAATTCTTATGTTTCTCTCCTTTTAAAGAAGGATAAAGAAGAAATCATAGGAAAAAATCTTTTTGAGCTTCTCAAACTATCCCCTTTGGAAATAGCAAAGTTAAGAGAAGTACTTCTCTCTCCTAAAGAGAAAAGAACATGTAAGATTAAGGGGAATATATGTGATGAAGAAGTGGAATTGGAGTGTATAGGGGTTCCCATAATCTATAATGAAAAACCTGCAATTCAGCTTACTATTACTATAAAGAAAATTTAAAGCCCCTTTCTCTAAAAAGTTTTATACAGACCTCTACCACATTTTCATCGTACTTAGTTCCTTTATTCTCTTCTATTTCTTTTAAAGCCTTATCAATTCCCAAGGGAGGACGATAAGGTCTATGGGAAACCATGGCTTCTACTACATCTGCAACGGAAACAATTCTTACTGGAAGAGATATTTCTTTATCCTTAAGACCTTCGGGATATCCTGATCCATCAAGTCTTTCGTGGTGCTCTTCTACTATCTCAAGAACTTCGGATGGAAAATCAATATTTTTAAGCATGTTATATCCATTAATGGGATGGGTCTTAACAATATTCATCTCAAGAACACTTAATCTTCCAGGCTTATTTAAAATCTCACCAGGTATGGAAATTTTTCCAATATCATGAAGTAGGGCTCCAGTTTTAATAGCTTCTATTTTATCCTTTGGAAGATTCATTTCTTTGGCAATTTCTTGAGAAAGTTCCGATACCCTTTTTTGATGATAAGCGGTATAAGAATCTTTATACTCCATAATAGAAGAAAGGGTCATAATTACTTGAGTAAAAATATTGTTTAGCTTATGTATACTCGCATAAAGTTTTCTCTCTATATCTCTTCTTTGAGTTACATCTACAATAGAGACTAAGACTCTTTCATTTTCTATAGGTAAAATATTTATATTCAAATCTCTTGGCTTTCCTAGTAGATTATAGGCTTGAACTTCAAAATTCAAATTTAAATTACCATTATAAAATTTATTTATCTCTTCTTTTATAATATCTAAACTACTCTCGTTAAGATAAAGAAAAATATTTTCTTGAAAATTTCTAAAATCAAAATCAGAAAATTCCTTTTTAAAGCTTTGATTTACATTTACAATTTTTATTCTTTTAGCAACTTCGTATACTAATTCGGGATGGACATCAAAATATCTGTATAGTTCCTTTCCCATAACCTTTTTTAAAGTCTTAAAATATTGAAAAAGTTCCGAAACGTCAAGCTCTACAAGGGGAATATTAAACTTATTAAAAAACAGGTTAAAGTTATTATATGTCTCTTTTAATTTATAGATATCATAGAGGGAAAGGACAGTTAAATTTTCACTAAGGGGAAAAATATTAACAAAGACCTTTAATATCTCTCCCTTTTTTGTTCTTAAAAAGGTTTCAAAATCCCTTTCTTCTAATAGATTTAAATCTCCTAGAATATCATCAACAAGTAATTTATTCTCAACTTCTTCCCTTTGATATCCTGACAATTTTTCAAAGACAGAATTACATTTTATTATTTTATTGTTAGAATTTATAACAATAACGCCATGTTTTATATTTTCTAAAAAATCTTTCATAAAATCTCTAAAATACTATATTTTTTTATGATTATAACATATTGAAAACTTTTTTTTATATATCAGTTTTTTAAGGTAAAATAAAAATATGGAGAAGGGAAATATAAGTAAGTTTTTGATGAAGGCTCAGGAAGAAGAGAGAAAGAAAATTGCAAGGGAACTTCATGATGAAATTGGTCAAGCCCTTACTGCAATAAAAATTAATTTGGAACTTCTTAGAAGAAAAATTGATCCTAAATTGGTAAATTACATAGATGATAGTATTAATTTAATAGATAAAACTATCGAACAGGTAAGAAATTTATCCCTAAATCTTCGCCCCTCTCTTTTGGATGATCTGGGCTTACTTTCTTCTTTGAAATGGTATATAGAGAGGGAAAAAAAGAGAAATAATCTTAACATTGAATATGTTTTTAACTTCCAACAGGAAAAAATAAATAAAGATCTTTCCATAAATATTTTCCGAATAATTCAAGAAGGCTTAACAAATATTATAAAACATGCCCAAGCAAGGAATATATTCTTAGAAATAAAAGAAGAAGGAGAAAACATATTAATAACCATTAAGGATGATGGAATTGGTTTTGATGTGGAAAACATATGGGAAAAAATAAAAGAAGGGAGAGCCCTTGGAATTTTAGGAATAAAGGAAAGGGTGGAACTTTTTAATGGAAATATGGAAATTAAAAGTAAAAAAGGAGAAGGAACGGAAATAAAGATAACCTTATCTCTTGAAATCTAAGATTTCTTAAAGACTTACTTTTTCTTCTCCTTTTAACTTTTTTTCTGCAGGAACTATTATAGTCTCGTAAGCCTCAATCTTTAAATTTAACTTATCAAGAGCCTTTTGAATATCTTTAAGACGGGATATAAGTTGTTCCCTTTGCTCCATTAAAATCTTTTTTCTCTCCTCAATAGTCTTATCTCCCTGTTGAAATAGCTTTACATATCTTACCAAGGCTTCTATTTGTACTCCAGCCTCTCTCATACATTTGATAAACTCAATCCATCTACAATCTTCTTCGGTATACTCCCTAACTCCACTTTTATTACGATGAACTCTAGGAATCAAGCCTATCTTTTCATAATATCGGAGGGTATCCTCAGAAATTCCATATTTTTTACTTACCTCAGAGATTTTCATTTTTAAAAACCTCCTTAACTATTATATTACAATTTTATTCCTATCTTATTCAACCATGAGGATATTTTTTCTTTTATATTCTTATCTCCTCCATAATATACACTGAAAATTTCTAATATTTTAGAATTGGGACAAAGTTTTTCTATATCCTTTATAATCTTTCCCTGTCCTCCTCCCCCATGACTACAAAAGGGAGCAATAATTTTTCCTGAGAAATCATATTGAGTTAAAAAGGTGGCAACAGGTGGTGCAATGGTGCTCCACCAATTGGGAGTTCCTATAAATATAACATCATAGAGTTCAAAGTCTTCAACTTTTCCTTTAATTGGAGGCTTGTATCCTTCTTTAATTTCCTTCTTTGCCTGTTCCACTGTGGCATTATAGGAGGAAGGATAAGGAGTCTCAGGCTCTATTTCGAAAAGGGTTCCTCCTACTTCCTTATGAATTAATTCCGCTATTCTTTTTGTGTTTCCCGACCAGCTATAAAAAGCTATAAGAATATTTTTATCCATAATTTAACTTACTAAAGTTTTATTCTCCACTTTCTCTTTCCTATTTTCTCAATTTTTCCCTTTTTAATCATATCCTCAAATCTTTTTTTAATCAACTCCATAATAATTCTCAATTCCTCAGAGGATTTTTCTTTTCCTCTTGGAAGTTTTCTTTTTCCCTTTTCAAGCCTCAGAATCGTAAAATCCTTCTTTCTTTTTAAATGATCATCAAAATTAAATTTTCTCATTTTTTAACTTAATAAGATTTTCATAGACCCCCTCTTCTTTGGATTTATTCTCTAAATAATTCCAGTCAATTTCATCTTTATATAAAAGAATTAATTCCTTTGCCCATTCACAGTCCTGCTGAGATTTCCAATAAAAACAGGCATTTAATCTATCTATGATCAGATCTTCAATCCCAATTATATATGCAGTCATTCCTTCTATTTCAACTAATGTGAGTCTATTATAATCTCCTGCAAGAATTTCACTAGGAATTTCAAGAGATATATCTATCTCGGGATTATACCAGTGCCTTCCTATTTTTTTAAAATTCCAACCTTCTAAGATTTTTCCAACCTCTTCAATACCATTACAAACAAGATCTATATCTTCCGTGGAATAACTTCCAAGGGTGTAGAATTCAAGGGCGTTTCCTCCTACTATTATAGGGGTTATATTCTTTTCTTTTAAAAGGGTAGTTAAAAGAGCAACGAAATAAATTCTTCTCTTAAAGGGTAATTCAATATTTTTTAATTTTTCAAAGGATTCTTTTAAAGCCACAATTTAATAAATAGGCTCAAAATCGTAGGAATAATAGATATAAATTCCCTTGCTCTTTGCAAATTCTTCTACCTCTGGTTCTGTCATATAAGTGACTACAATGGGGAAAATTTCTCCTATTATAACCTCTCTAATATCCTTTAATCTGTCAATAAAATCAATAACATGTCTTATGGAAAGATTTGCCTTTGCCTCACCTACTATATAAATCTCTTTTCCATTTCTTTCTCCCTTTCCTAAGATATTTATTTCCATATTCTCTCCCTTTTTATTTTTGATAAATTTTCTTACTAATCTTTCCTTTACTTCAATTCCAAAATCTCTTTTTAAAAGAGAGGGAAGAGATCTATAGGCTCTATCTTCGAGTTGGAATCTAACAACGTGAGATAATCCGCCTAATTCCTTTGATATTCCATTAATTTGTCTTTGCATGTTTTTTAAAACTAAAGTAAGTTCTCTAATCTCCTCTTCGGTTTTTCTTTGAGCTTCAACAAGAGCGTCTAATCTTTCCTCAGTTCTTTTTTGAGCTTCAGCAAGTTCTTCAATTCTTTTTTCTGTTCTTTCCTGAGCAAAGATAAGCCTTTCGATTGCGGATTTTAGATCCACAATCTCTTTATGAAGGGGAATTCTTTCTTCAAGCTCTTGAAGGACAATTTCTCTTATTATTGGATATAACTCTTCTTTTGGAATTGCCATAATTTTAAGCTCCTCATGAAGCTATTTTATCATATATTTTTTAATCTTAAAAATTGATTATAATAAAAATGACTTATGAAAATAAAAGTTTTGATTGCAGACGACCATACTTTGGTAAGAGAGGGGATAAAAGCTCTTCTTAGAGAGATTCCTGATGTGCTTGTTGTTGGGGAAGTGGGAGATGGTAAGGAACTAATAGATAAATTAAAGACTCTTGACCCTGATATTGTTCTATTGGATATTTCCATGCCCAATGTGAATAATTTAAGCTTTTGTGAAAGAATAAAAGAGATTTCTGAAAATACAAAAGTCATTATTCTATCCATGCATTATTCCGAGGAGTATGTTAGATCCGCATTAAAATATGGAGTAAAGGGATATATATTAAAAGATTCTTCTCTTTCGGAATTAGAGTTTGCAATTAGATCAGTATTCAAGGGGGAAATATATTTAAGTCCTAAAATTTCTAATATATTAGTAAAGGATTATTTAGAAAAGGTTAAAGATCCCTTAGATGTACTAACAGAGAGACAAAAGGAAATATTGAAGCTTTTGGCGGAAGGATATTCTGCAAAGGAAATATCCCATAAGCTTGGTATAAGTATAAAAACTGTGGAAACCCACAAATCTCAAATTATGGAGAAATTAAACATTTATGATTTAGCAGGTCTTGTAAAATTTGCAATAAAATATGGATTAATTAAGCTAGAATAAAATCCTACTTTTTCCTATCCTCTTCTCAGAAATTTTCCTATGGAAAATTTTTTTCCTCTTTTTTATTTTCTTTAATTAGGAGATAAAAAACATGGTGAAGGTATTTTTAATTGATGATAGTGAGGATTTTATAAATTCTGCAATTAAATTATTGGAGGAGGAGGGGATTGAAGTTATTGGTTTTGCCCTTTCAGGGAAAGAGGGAATTGAAAAAATTAAGAATTTAAAGCCTGATTTAGTTTTTGTTGACATTATAATGCCTGAGATGGATGGATTTTCAACAATAAAGGAAATAAAAAAAATAAACAATCATGTAAAAACTGTAATTCTTACCTTATATGATAATGAAGAGTATAAAAAAGCAGGTTATGAAATAGGAGCTAATGGTTTTATCTCCAAATCAGAGTTTTTCTCAGGAGTAAAAGATATTATCAATAAAATCTTAGGGGAGAAAACTATGAAAACTATTTTAATTGTAGATGATTCTAAAACTATTAGAAAGATGGTGATTACGATTCTTTCGAAAATTCCTAATTTAATCTTTGAAGAGGCGGAGAGTGGTCTTTTTGCTTTAGAAAAACTTGCTCTTAAAAATATTGATCTTATGATTCTTGATCTTAACATGCCCGATATGCATGGTTTGGAAGTGCTGAAATTCTTAAGAAGTCATGATAATTATAAGGATTTGCCTGTGATTATTCTCACCACTCGGGGAGATGAGGAGATGAGGGAAACCGCATTAAAAGAAGGAGCAAATTATTATATAACAAAGCCCTTTGATCCTGAGGTATTGATTTCTAAAGTGAAAGAATTTTTAAACTTAGGAGCTTATCATGGGGGAGGATAAAGAATTTTTAGAATCCATATTAAAGGATTACTTTGCTGAGTGTGAAGAGCATCTTCTATCCATAAAGAAGAATATTTTAATTTTAGAAGATTTTCTTGGAAAGGAAAGGATAGATGAAAGTATAGTAAATGAGCTTTTTAGAAGTTTTCATACAATAAAGGGACTTTCCGCGATGGTAGGAATATCTTCTGCAGAAAATCTTTCCCACGATTTAGAAAGTTATTTAAAGCTCCTAAAATCTGGAAAAAAGATTTTAAAGGATGAGGATTTAGCAATATTAAGAGAGGGAGTTAAATATTTGGAGGAAGTTATTTTGTGTGAAAAAGAGAAGAAAGAAATTCCTGATCTAACCTCTATCCTTGATAAGTTAAAATTACTTCTTTCAGAAAATTCTCCTAAAGAAGAAAAGAATATAAAGATGGAAAGGGAATTAGAGGATCTCTTTGATAAAAAAACTAAAGAAGGTAAAAGCATATTTCAAGTAATATTCTATCCTTCTCAAGAGCTTTCAGAAAAAGGTATTAATGTAGATTTTATAAGGGAAAAGCTTTCAGAAGTTTCAGAGATTATTAAAGTGTCCCCTAAGATTGATGAGAATAAAAGAATGTATTTTGAATTCATTGTTGCCTGTGATAAAGAAGAAAAACTTAAATTTTTACAGGAACTTGAGGTTGATTTCTATCTTTTGAGAGAAAAGATTGTTTCCAAGGAGGAAAAAAAGGAAAAACCATCTATAACATCTCAGGCTACATCCTATATTAGAGTAGATCTTTCTAAGCTTGATGAACTCATGAGAATATTGGGAGAGCTTGTAATTGCTCGATCAAGGCTTCATGAGAATTTAAGGGAAATAGAAAAATATCTCCCTCTCCATATATATAGAAATCTTTTGGAGACCAATAGATCCTTGGAAAGACATTTAAGGGAATTAAGGGAAAGTCTTATGAGAGTAAGACTTATCCCCATAGGAGAAGCCTTTGAAAGGATGCAATTTGTAATAAGGGATTTGATTAGAGAGAGTAACAAAAAGATAAATTTGCATATATCGGGAAAGGAAACAGAAATTGATAAATATATTGTGGAAAGAATTGTGGAGCCTCTTCTTCACTTGGTAAGAAATGCCATAAGTCATGGAATTGAAGGAGAAGAAGAAAGAATAAAAAAGGGAAAGGATCCTACTGGAAATATATACCTCCGAGCCTATACATCAGGAGAAGAAGTGGTAATAGAAGTGGAAAATGATGGAAGACCCATTGATACCGAAAAAGTTGCTGAAAAAGCTTTAAAGCTTGGACTTATAAGGGACAAATCAGAAGTAAGTTCCGAGGAGAAAATATTAGATATCATATGTTCTCCTGATTTTTCTACAAAGGATGAAGCGGATAGAGCCAGTGGAAGGGGAGTAGGAATGGCTGTAGTTAGAAATACTGTAAAGGAGCTTGGAGGAAAACTTTCTTTAAGAAGTAATGAGAAAAGCACTTGCTTTACTCTAAGACTTCCCCTTACCCTTGCCATTTTGGACACGATAATTGTAGAGGTTTCTTCAGAAAGATATGCCATTCCTCAATCTTCCATAAGAGAGATTATAGAGATAAGAAAGGAAGATATTGTTGAATTTCGAGGCATGAAAATTATTTCCCATAGAGATAAAAGTATACCTTTGGTGTTTCTCTCCGATGTTTTTAAATTATCAAAAAATAATAAAAATAAATATTATGTGCTTTTAGTTATTAAGGAAAACAAAGAATGGGGAATTATAGTAGATAAGGTGATAAATATAAGAGAGGCAGTAATAAGACCTATTAATGATCCTATCATTTTGGAAAATCCTGCTATCTCAGGAGCAACAGATTTTGGAGATGGAAAGGTGGTACTAATTTTAAATGTGGAGGGACTTTTAAGAAGAGAGGTGAGAGAAGGTGTTTAATAAGCTTGATGAGGATAATTCCTATGTAATATTTCAATTGGGAAATACTTATTATGGGATAAGAAGTAAATATATTCAGCAGATTGAGATGATAGAAAATATTACCCATGTTCCTAATGTTCCCAATTATATAGAAGGAGTGGTTTTTTCCCGAGGAAAGGTTATTCCTGCTATAAATCTGAGAGTAAGATTGGGAATGGAGAAAATTCATTTCAATATTAAGACAAGAATGATAGTAGTAAAAGTTAAGAATAGAGAAGTAGGGCTTATTGTGGATTCTGCAAGGGAATACACTACAATTTCTAAGGATAAGATTCAGGAATCCTTTGAAGATATATTTGAAGTTTCAGAAAGATTTTTAGAAGGAGTTGCTAACTTAGGAGATAGATTAATCTTAATTTTAAATTTAGAGGAGATTTTAAAAGAGGGAGGGAAAGAAAGTGAAGAAGAAAAAAAGTGATGAGATAAATCTTGAAAACCTTACGGGGATAGAAATAACTGAGGATTTAGATGAGAGATTAAGAGGTTTTACCGAGGAGTTTAGAAATACCACTGAACAGGCGGAAAGTATAAGCAGATCTACAGAAGAATTGGTATCTTCCGCTAATGAGATGACCGCATCCATAGAAGAAATGAAAGAAAATCTTGATAGTCTCTCTACTTCTGTTGAAGAAATTTCTTCAAGTATTGAGGAGCTTTCCCAATCTATTCAAAGTGTTAGCCAGATGGCTCAGGAAATAGCATCATCCTCTACAGAATTATCCGCAAGTATGGTAGAGATGGTAAACTCTATAAAAACAGTAAGTTCCGATGTAGAATCCTTAGCTACTGCCGTAAGTGAGACTGCATCTTCTATAGAACAGATTTCCAGATCAATCCAGGGTGTGGCGGAAAATGCAAAAGAATTATCAAACTCCGCTGATATAACCACATCCTCTATTAATGAAATGGCATCCTCCATAGAAGAAGTAACTGCATCCATTGAAAATCTTTCAGCTTCAGTGGAGGAAATTGCAACATCCATAGAAGAGATGGCAAGATCTATTGATAGTGTAGCAAAGAGTACAAAGGATATAAGTGAGGCAGTATCCAATAGTGCTACTAGTGCCCTTCAGTTGGAAAAGTCTATAAAATCTGTTGTGGATATAACAAAAAGGGCAGATGAAATATCAAAGACTCTTGAGAAAGAGGCAAAGGAAGGAGGAGCTACTGTTGAAAAAGCTATTCAAGGTATAAATAGGATAAAGCAGGTAATGGATCAGATATCTTCCGTTATAAAGGAGATGGGAAAGAGAGCAGGCGAAATTACAGAGATTGTAGATACCATAGATTTGATTGCAGAAAGGACAAACCTCCTTTCCCTTAATGCATCCATAGAAGCTGCAAGGGCAGGAGAGGCAGGAAGAGGTTTTGCTGTTGTTGCGGAAGAGATTAGAAATCTTGCGGATAGATCCACAAAGGCAACTTCTGATATAGCTAAAATTATAAAAAACTTGCAGGCTGTAGCGGAAGAGGCTGTAGATGCATCAAAGGAAGGCTTAAAAGTTGTGGAAGAGAGTACCTATCTTTCTGAGGAAGGGGCAAATGCTCTAAAAAGAATTCTCTTAGGTGTGGAAGAAACCACAAAGATGATCTCTCAAATAGCAAGAGCCAGTGAAGAACAACTTATTGCGGGACAGAATGTGGTAAATAGTGTGAACATTACCTCTAAACAGGCGGAAGAAATTGCAAGATCTACCTCGGAACAAACAAAAACAGCTCACAATATTGTACAAAATATAAATAATATAAGAAGAATATCAAAGGAAATGGTAAATGCCATGCAAGAACAATCAAAGACTGCTAGGGAGATATTAAGATCAGGGCAGACTACTGCTCGTCTTGCAAGTCAAGTAGAAAAAGCTACAGCGGAACAATCTCAGGGAGTTTCTCAGATTGTTCAGGCAGTAGATTCCATGAGAAAAATATCCCTTTCCACTGCAAAAGCTATGCAGGAGCAAAGTATAGCCAGCGATCAAATTTCAAGAGAAACAGATAGGCTTTCTAAGATAATTAATAACGTGAGTAAAGCCTTATCGGAACAAGCTATGGCATCCTCTCAAATTTCTATTGCAGTGGAAGATATTAGGAAACAACTTGAAGGTATCAGAAAGGGAATTTCAGAGCAAGTTTTATCTAATAAAAATACCTTATCCGCTATAAGCAATATCTCAAAACAGATAAAACTTATTGCAGATTCCAATAAAAGAAATATGGAAAACTTAAACTTAATTTTCAGAAGTATTTCTGGTATAAAAAAATTAGTAGGAGAATTGGGTAAAGAATAAAATCCTTGGAGGAAAAATGAAAGATAATCTTGAAATAGGTATTATCACTACCGATAGAAATCTTGTTATTACCTACTGGAGTCCTTGGATTGAAAAAATCACAGGGATATCTCAGGAAAATGCTTTGGGAAAAGTTCTTACAGAAATTTTTCCAGAGATTAAAGAAAGAAAACTTACCATATTTTTAGAAGAAGTCTTAAATTCTGGAATGATAAGAGTCCTTTCCACGAGGATTCATCACTACTTTTTCTCTGTTAAGCCTCAATTCCCTTCAAAATATTTCCATAGAATGCAACAGCTAGTAACCATATCACCTATAAAGGAGGAGAATGAAATATTGGGACTTGTAATAACCATTAAAGACGTTACTCCAATTTTGGAAGAGGAACTTAAGTTAAAAGAAGACTTAAAAAATCCCGATGATAAGATAAGGCTTGAAGCAGTAAAAAGATTATCTCATAAAGAAGATTTGATAGAAGTAATCTCAGATGAAAACTGGAGAGTAAGAAAATTGGCAGTAGAAGAATTAAAAAAATCATCAAAGGAAATGGTAGAGGAATTATTAATAAAAATGAAAGAGAAATATCAAAACTTAAGTGTATTAAACAGCATTATCCAGATTTTATCCTCTGTTGACTTAGATATTATAGATGCCCTTTCCCATATGCTTTCTCATCCTGACCCTGATTTAAGGTTATATACGGTACAGATTCTTCAAAATCAAAAAGATAAAAGAGCAGAAGATCTACTGATAAAGGCTCTTGATGATAAAAATCCCAATGTAGTTTTCTCTGCCATAGAGGGATTGGGAAAGAGGAAATCTCAAAAAGCAATCCCATATCTTTTAGATATTGTTGAGAAGAAAGATTTTTATCTTTGTATTCCTGCTTTAGAAGCTTTAAAAGAGATAAAGGATCCTGTAATTCTTCCTAAAATTTATCCCCTTCTTTATGAAGATTTGTTTTCCATTTATGCAATAGAACTTTTAGGGGAGATAGGAGACGAAGATTCCTTTGAGATTTTAGTGGATTATCTTAATAAAAATACTGAGAATATAGAGTCCATCTTAGTAGCTTTAGGCAAAATATATAGAAGATATGAAGAAATATCTGAAGGAGAATATATTGGAAAATTATTTAGAGATAAAATCACTCCCTTTGGATTAAGAAATATAATTGACCATTTATACAATTTAAAAGAGGAAGATTTAAAGAATTTAATTCTGTTATTGGGATATATCAAGGATCCAGTCTTGGAGAAAACTATTGTTAAGTTTATTGGAAATCCAAATATAAGGAGTGAAGTCATAAATGTATTGGTAAAATATGGAAAGGATATAATTCCCTTACTTATAGAAAAATTAAGGGATGAAGATATAGAGATAAGGCTTTCTGCTGTAATTGCTTTAGGAAGAATAGGAGATAGTTCTGCTGTCCCCTATCTTATTGAGACCTTAGAGGATGAAGATTTAGCTGTGGTAAGTGCTGGAGCTTTAGCAAAAATTGGAGATAGGAGAGCCTTTGAACCCCTAATTAATATGCTTAAAAATCCCAATCCCTATATAAGACAGGCAGTAATTTCAGCATTAAACTCTTTAGGACATCCAGAAATGCTAAGGAAAATTAAGGAGCTTTTGAGAAGTGAAAATCCATGGGAGAAAGAGTCCGCAATTAAAATAGCAGGATATTTTGGCTATGAGGAATGTAAAGAAGAGATATTTAATTTAATAGAAGAGGAGAATGAGGAAATAAGAAAGGCAATATATGAGAATATAGTGTTTTTTGAAGATGAAAGAATTCCAGAGATTCTTAATAGGGGATTAGATATAGAGAAAAGAAAGGTAAGGGAAGTTATTGCTAAATCCTTAATATTTTTAGAGCAAGAAAAAGCAATACCTCTAATAGAGAAAGCCTTGAAAGATTCTTCGCCCTGGGTAAGATATTATGGGGTAAAATCCCTTGTTTTCCACAATCCTCCTAATCTTTTTGAGATCCTTTCTTCCCTTATTGAGAAAGAAGAAACTAATTTAGTAAAGGCTGTAGTTATAGAATCTTTAGGAAAGCTGAGAAAGAAAGAATCTATTCCTCTATTAAAATCCTTTTTAAGTTCTGAAGATAAGGATTTAGTTATAAATGCCATTAAAGCTTTGGGGAATATAGATCATCCTGAAACTATTTCCCTTCTTCTTCCCTTTCTTTCCCAAGAAGGAGAGATTAAGAGGGAAGCTTTGAGGGCTTTGGGGAATAAAAAAGATAGCTCTATAGTAGGAAACATTTTATGGGCTATAGCGACAGAAGAAAAGGAAGAGATAATAAAAGAAGGTTTATTAGCTCTTATTAATATTGGTACAAAAGAAAGCCTTAAAGGAATTCTTTCCTTAGCTATGGATTCTTCTAAAAGAGAATTTTGTGTAGAAGCTCTAACCCAGGTTCCTTTGGAGAAGATTTCTATTCTTTTGGAAGATGTATCCCAAATGCATAAATCAGTAAAAAAATCTTTAATTTTAGCCTTGGAGAGGAAAAAATTAGGAGTTTATCCCCTTCTTGAAAAATTTTTAAAAGATGAAGATAAGGAGATAAGAATACAAGCAATACTATCCCTTAAGAATCTTGGATCCTATGAAGGAGAAAATCTACTTAGAGAACATCTTAAAATAGAAAAGGATCCTGAGATTATAGAAATTATAAAAACCAATCTTGAGAGGAAAAAGGCATGAGATTTTTTCAGGAAGCCTTAGATTTTCCTGGCAATTCCTTCTATCTCCTAAGGGATCTTATAAAGGAAAATATAGGTATTTTTTATGATGATTCTAAGAAGGATATCTTGGCGGATAAACTTTCTCCTCTTGCTCTGGAAAGAAATTTC
Source organism: Dictyoglomus sp. (assembly GCA_025060475.1). NCBI lineage: Bacteria > Pseudomonadati > Dictyoglomota > Dictyoglomia > Dictyoglomales > Dictyoglomaceae > Dictyoglomus > Dictyoglomus sp. Next base: position 35,069 of record JANXBZ010000013.1, read on the forward strand.
TCCAATTTTTTAGATTATTATTACTATTTGAAATATGATCCCGAAGGAAAAGAAGAATGGGACAAAATTGCAGATGCCCTTTCGGTACAAGAGACTTACTTTTTTAGAGAGATAGATCAGATCAAAGCTCTTGTAGATATTATAATTCCTAAAATTTCTCAGGAAGGGATAAAACACATAAAAATTTGGAGTTCTGCATGTGCCACAGGAGAAGAACCTCTCTCTATTGCTATAATGCTAAAGGAAAAGGATTGGTTTGAGAAAATGTATATTGAGATATATGGGACTGATATAAGTAATTCCGCTATTGAAAAAGCTAAAATAGGAATTTATAAGGAAAGATCCTTTAGAAATTTCCCCAAAGAATTAATTAATAAATATTTTACAAAAGAAGAAAATGGATTTAGAATAATTCCAGAAATTCATAAAAGGGTAATTTTTAGAAGGGCAAATTTAGTTAAAGAAGAGGAAATTAAAGATTTAGCTAAATCGAAGATAATATTTTGTAGGAATGTGTTTATATATTTTTCTGATGATATTATACAAAAAATCTTGAGGGTTTTTGAGGAAAATATGGAAAATCCTGGATATTTGTTTGTTGGTTCTGCAGAATCTCTCTTGAGATTTTCTCATTCCTTTGATCTTCAGATAATTGGAGGAGCTTTTGTATATGTCAAAAGATAATTTAAATAAAATTATAAAAGTTCTCATAGTGGATGATTCTGCTTTTGTAAGAAAAACTCTAACTCATATTTTATCTAAGAGTCCCTTTATTGAAGTGGTTGGAACTGCGAGGGATGGAGAGGAAGCCTTAGAGCTTGCAGAAAAGCTAAATCCCGATGTAATAACCTTAGATTTAATCATGCCCAATATGGATGGAATTTCCTTTTTAAGGGAACAGATGAAAAGAAAGCCTATTCCAGTGGTAATAGTAAGTATTGCCAGTGAGTCTGGAGAACTTGCTATAGAGGCTTTAAATTTAGGTGCTGTAGATATTGTTCAAAAGCCTACTGCTCTTGCAACGGAAAAAATCTATGAAATATCTGAAGATTTGATAGGGAAGGTAAAGAATGCAAGTAAAATTTCTCTAACTAAGGTTGAAAAATTAATAGAGAAGCCACCTGAAAAGTTAGAAGTAAAGAAAGAATTAATAAAAACAAAAGTAGATATAATAGTGATAGGGGTATCTACGGGAGGACCTCAAGCATTAAGATATTTAATTCCTAAATTTCCTAAAGAGTTTCCAGTGCCCATTGCAGTGGTTATACATATGCCAGTAGGATATACCGAGCTTTTTGCCCAAAAACTTAATGAAATAGCGGAACTTGAGGTAGTAGAAGCAAAAGATGGAGAGCTGTTGGAAAGGGGCAAAGTTTATATTGCTCCTGCAGGAAAACATATGCTTTTTGTAAGAAAAGAAAAGGTATATATAAAGCTTGATCTTAAGCCCTTTGATACCTTACACAAGCCGTCTATAGATATTACTTTTAGATCCGCAGGAGAAGTTTTTGGGGAAAGGGTTTTGGGAGTGATAATGACTGGAATGGGAAATGATGGAACCTTAGGTGCAGAATTTATAAAATCAAAGGGAGGAAAAATTTTTACAGAAGCTGAAGAAACGTGTATTATATATGGGATGCCTAGATCTGTAGAGGAAAAGGGACTTTCCGATAAGGTTGTTCCTCTATATAAAATGGCAGAGGAAATTATTAATTTTGTGACGGGGGGATATGATGAAAATTCTTTTAATTGATGATTCTTCTCTTGCAAGAAGATTATTAAGAAAAATATTAGAAAAAGAGAATCATGAAATAATAGAAGCAGGAAGTGGTATGGAAGGTTTAGAAAAATATTATCTGGAAAAACCCGATGTAGTATTTTTAGATCTTACCATGGAAGGATTATATGGACTTGATGTTTTAGAAAAAATAAAAGAGATAGATCCCTCTGCAAAGGTAATTGTAGCTTCTGCAGATATCCAGAAGCAGACAAAAAATCTTGCATTGGAAAAAGGTGCCTTTGCTTTTATAAATAAGCCCTTCAATGAGGAAGAAATTTTAGATGTCCTTAGAAAGGTTTAGGAGGAAAAATAATGCTATTAACAGAGAAACAAAGAGATGCTCTTACAGAGCTCATTAACATTGCCTTCTCAAGGACAGCAAATTCCCTTTCAGAATTAACAGGAGATAGAATTCTTCTTGAACCACCTAAAGTTGATATTCTTCCCATAGAAAATATAAGTAAAAAGTTAGGGGAAGAATTAAATGGAGAAGTGGCAACAGTACATCAAATATTTACTGGTCCTGTGGCTGGAGATGCCTTACTTATGTTAGATTATCATGGAGCAGTAAGACTTGCAAGTATCGTAGCAGGAGAAGAAGAAATAGAAGTAGATTATCTAACTCCATCCTTAAAAGAAGTAATAATGGAATTAGGAAATATTCTTCTTAATGCTTGTCTTGGTATGTTTGGAAACCTTCTTCAATTACATATAACCTTTTCAGTTCCCAAAATTCATTTAGATGAGCTAAATGCAATTTTAGATACCCTTGTTATATCCCAAGAGGAATTAAAATATGCCCTTATTGCAGTAACAAGATTTAGAATAAAAGATAGTTCCATAAAGGGCTATTTAGTGATTATTCTTGGAGTGGCATCCCTAGAGAAACTTTTAGAATCCTTAGATAAATTAGGTTAGAAAATGGAAGAATATCTAAAAAGCTACTATCAATGGATTGAAGAATATATACCTTGGGGAGTTTTTGCTGTAGATTGGGAATTTAAAATTATCTTTTGGAATAGATGGCTGGAAATAAATACAAAAAAGAGAAAAGAAGAGGTTTTAAACAAAAATCTTTTTGAAATATTTCCTGAGCTTAAGAAATTTAAGAGTTATTATCTTCAAGCTCTAGAGGGAGGATCCATTATATTAGCCCAAAGATTTCATAAATATTTTATTCCAATAAAAATAGAGGACGAGGATTTAGAATATATGCAACAAACTACCCAAATTTTTCCCCTAATGGATGATGGAGAAATAAAGGGAGTAATAACTGTAATAGAGGATGTAACAGATAGAGTCAAAAAAGAGGAGATTTATAAAAGACAAATAAAAAATCTTAGCATATTAAATGATATCCAGAAATCAATCTTTGTTTTAGATTTTGAAGAATGTATCGAGAAGATTTTTGATGGTGTAATAAAGCTTAGTAATGCTCCAATAGTTGCCCTTTTCTTAAAAGAAAATGGAAAATTAACATTAAAAAAATCCACGGTAAATTTAGAAATAGATAATGAAATTTTAAATAAGCCTAATTGTATTATAAACCAAGCTATAAAGGAAAAGAAAACTATATATATTCCTAATATAAAAGAGACAGAAATAATTTGTCTTGAACCTTCTTCTAACTCTCTTCTTGCCCTTCCCCTTTTAGGAAAAGAAGATATATTAGGAGTTCTACTATTAGAATCCTTTGATAGAAATGCCTTCAAAAAGAATGATATTCTTAATTTAGAAACCATAGCCATGCAGGGAGCATTAATCTTAGATAATGCGAGGCTTTTTTCTGCTTTAAAGGAGTCTGAGGATAGATATAGAATCCTTGCAGAGCAGTCTCTTGTGGGAGTATTCATGATTCAGGAAGAAAAAATAATATATGTAAATCCCAGATTTGTAGAATTATTTGCATATCCTTTAATAATAGAAACTTTGGAAGATTTTATAAATTTTATTTCCCAGGAAGATAGGGAAAGATTTCGAGAAAGATATAATATGGTTCTAGAAAGAAGCTTAGATTATATTATTGATGAATTTAAGGCAAGAAAGTCTAATAATCAACCCATTTATATTGAAATATCTATGGTTAATATACATTACAAGTCAAAGCCCACTATTTTAGGAACTATTTTAGATATTACTTATAGGAAACAGTTAGAAGAAGAATTGAAGATCTTATCTATAACCGATGCTCTTACAGAACTTTATAACCGAAGGGGATTTCTTACCCTTGCTGAACATACTTTAGGACTTGCAAGAAGATTAAATAAAAAAGCCATAATATTATTCATAGATCTTGATCATATGAAGTGGATAAATGATAACTTAGGGCATAATGTGGGAGATCAGGCTTTAATTGATACTGCAAATATTTTGAGAAAAACCTTTAGACAAAATGATCTTATTGCAAGAATTGGAGGAGATGAATTTGTGGTTCTTGGTGTAATAGGTGAGGAAAATCATAAAGAAAAAATAATTGAAAGACTTATGGCGAATGTGAGAAAATTTAATGAAGAAGAAGAAAGACCTTATGAAATCTCCCTTAGTGTGGGGCTCATAGTTCATGATCCAGAAGAGTCTATGCCCCTTGAGGATCTTTTAGAAAAAGCGGATAAATTAATGTATGAGGAAAAAAGAAGAAAAAAGGGAATTAAAAAATGAGGTGATAGGATCTGCCTAAGAAAACCTTTTTTAATCTTCCCAAGGAAAAAAGAGAAAGGATAACAAATGTTCTTATAAAATTTTTTGCAGAAAAACCTTATAGCCAAGTAGATATTGAGGATGTGGCAAAGGAATGTGGTGTAGCTAAGGGGAGTATGTATCAATATTTTGAAAATAAGAAGGAGATGTATTTTTATTCAATTGAAGTTGCCACAAAAAGACTCCTTGAATTAATGAAAAATTATGACTTTGAAAATATTAGCCTTTTTGATTATATAGAAAAATCCTTTGAAGAAACCTGGGATTTTGTTTTAAAACATCCCCATGAATATACTCTTCTTGAAAAATCAGCCTTTTATGATGATTCTCCCTATAGAGAGGAAATAGCAGAATATTATGAAAAAATGACCAAGGATGTTTTGTATAATTTAGTTATTAAAAATCAAAAAGCAGGATTTATAAGGCAGGATATTCCTCCTGAGATAGTTGAAATATTTATTGAAAGTTCCTCTTGGGGTTTAAAAAGATTCTTTATTCATCTCATAAGAAGTAAAGGAATAAAGATAACAGATCTTTCCACAGAATATATAAAGGATCTTCAGAAGCAGTATATAAAATTATTAAAAGAAGGAATTGAAAATAAAGATAAAGCTTAGATCTTCTAATTACCTATAAGAATCTCATCTAAATTTACTCTATTGTTATGTGAAACTGCTTAAAGAATGAAATATTGATTAAAAAGTGAAAATATTTTATCTTTCTTTTGAATCCCCTTCTTGATACTTTTCCATACTCCCAAATTCTTCTTATCCCATCGTTATATCCAACTTCTATACAATCTTTTACATAATTTGTAAATTCCTTCCTTCTATCTCTCTTATTGCTATCCTTTCAAGTTCTCTAAAAGACAATCCTTGGGATATCTTAAATAATAGTAGTCCAAGAACAAAATGCTCAGGATATGCCTTTGGTTTTCCCCTTCTTACTGGTTTTTTTATTTTCCTCTTTCTTCTCAAAAAATCTCTCTGCCAAATTTATAAGTAATTTTAGTTCCATCTTCGTTTTATTCATACTCTATATTTTGTCCCTAAATCCTTTCTTTGTAAATTTTTAAATAAAATTTTCTTTTGGATTTCATAGACAAGAAAGCATTTTTTATATTAAAATATTTTGATAGCTAACTATTGGAGGTGTGAAATTTGAAATATTTGATAAAACTTGTTAAGATTGCAAAACCCTATTGGGGATATCTTATAATATCTGTTATCAGTCTTTTAACAATAACAGGACTTAATCTTTTAGGTCCTTGGCTTATAAGATCCTTAGTAGGTGTAGTAACCAATATAAATAAATATCCCAATGCCCAGGAGTATATAGTAAAAATCTCCCTTTTACTTGTTATTTCCTATATTGGGGGGATAATTTTTCAATTTCTAAGAAGTTATTTTTCCCATTATGCAGCATGGAATCTTGTTGCAGATGTTCGAATGATGCTTTATGATAAGCTTCAAAACCTTTCCTTTAGATATTTTTTAGATAAACAAACAGGTCAACTTATGTCCCGAGTTGTAAATGATACTGCCAATTTAGAAATGCTTATTGCCCATGCGGTTCCTGACCTTCTTTCTAATTTTCTTATCCTTTTAGGTATAATGATAATTCTCTTTAAAATAAATACCATATTGGCTTTACTTTCACTAATTCCCATACCCTTTTTGTTGTTAAGTAGCACCTATTTTGCAAAAAAAATAATGCCCATTTTTAGAAAGGCTCAGAGGGCTATTGCAGATTTAAATGCGGATCTTCAGGATAATCTTTCTGGAATAAGAGAAATTCAGCTCTTCAATAAACAGGAAAAGGAATATTTAAAGATAAAGGATAAGGTTTATAAACATATATCTTTTCTTCTTTCTGCCCTTAAACTTAGTGCAGTTTTCCATCCTACAGTGGGATTTTTAAGCTCTCTTGGCAATTTGATAGTTGTATCCATAGGAGGAATAATGGCTTTAAAGGGAAGAGTTCTTGTTCAGGATATAGTGGGATTTTTACTTTATCTTAATATGTTTTATCAACCCATAAATTCCTTATCTCAAATTTTAGAAAATCTACAACAGGCATTAGCTGGAGCAGAAAGGGTTTTTGAAGTACTGGAGACAGAATCGGAGATAAAGGAAAAAGAGAATGCCATAGAATTGAAAAATGTAAAAGGCAAAATTACCTTCGAGAATGTATCCTTTTCTTATAATTCTGATATTCCTGTTCTGAAAAATATATCCTTTGAGATAAATCCGGGAGAGATGGTAGCCTTTGTAGGACCTACAGGAGTAGGAAAAACAACAATCATGTATTTAATAAATAGATTTTTTGATCCCAATTCTGGAAGTATAAAGATAGATGACATCGATATAAGGGATGTTACTTTGAGATCTTTACATGAAAATATAAGCATGGTTATGCAGGATGTTTTTTTATTTAATGGAACAATTTTTGAGAACATAGCATATGGAAAGGATAATGCAACTTTAGAAGAAGTTATCAATGCTGCAAAGATTGCCTGTGCTCACGATTTTATAATGGAACTTCCCAATAAATATTATACAGAGATTGGAGAAAGGGGAATAAAACTCTCTGGGGGGCAGAAACAAAGACTTGCCATTGCAAGAGCTGTCCTTAAGAATGCTCCTATACTTATTTTAGATGAGGCTACATCATCGGTAGATACAGAAACAGAAAGGGAAATTCAGAAAGCTATTAACAATTTAGCAGGTACAAGAACTATTTTAATAATTGCCCATCGACTCTCCACAGTAAAGAGGGCGGACAAGATAATTGTATTAAAAGAGGGCGAGATTATAGAAATAGGAAATCACGAAGAACTTATGAAAAAGAAAGGACTTTATTATAAACTTTGTTCTGTACAGTTTTCCGAGGAGAAAATGGCAAATGTTTAGATTAAGTCTTATATAAGAGAAGGCTTGTTAGATATAAGTTTGTTCTCTATAGGGTTTAATCTTGACTTTCACTGACTAAAGAGTCATAATAAGGAAGAAAATTTTAGAAAGGGGGAATTTTATGTTTATTGAGATTAAGAACTTGTGGAAGAGCTACCAAGTGGGTAGTTTTAAAATTGATGCCCTTAAAAATATTACCATGGATTTAGAAAAGGGGAAATTCTATGTAATTCTTGGCCCATCAGGATCAGGAAAAACAACCCTTCTTAATATTCTTGGAGGAATTGATAAGGCTGATTCTGGGAAGGTTTTTGTTGATGGCGAAGATATAACAGCTCTTGATGACACGGCTCTTACTAATTATAGGAGAAAGAAGCTTGGCTTTGTTTTTCAATTTTATAACCTTGTAAACTCCCTTACCGTTCTTGAAAATGTCCTTTCCACAAAATATCTTTCTGAGGATGGGTTAGATCCAAAAGAGGTTCTTGAAGTGGTAGGAATGTGGGAACATAAAGATAAATTTCCCTTTGAACTTTCTGGAGGGGAACAGCAAAGGGTTGCTATTGCCAGAGCTGTAGTAAAAAATCCTTCTATTATTCTTTGTGATGAGCCCACAGGTGCTCTTGATTTTGAGAATGCAAAGAGAGTTTTAAAGCTTCTTGAAGATATAAATAAAAAATATGGTACTACAATAATTGTAGCAACCCATAATACAGCTATCTCCAAAATGTCCCACAAGATAATAAGATTAAGAAGCGGAGAACTTGTAGAATACAGTGATAATCCATCTCCTATACCTGCTGAGGAGGTGGTCTGGTAATGTTGAGAAAAATTCCTTTTAGAATAATGTGGAGAGATAAAGCCCATTTTATTGGCATAATTTTATTGGTTTTTCTTGCATCCTTTGGATATGCTCTTTTCAGCATTCTTATTACAAATATTGATACCAATTACAAAAATTTTGTGGAGAAGTATAATCAGGAGAATTTTCATTTTACAACCTTTTTTCCTGTAGATATAGAGGGACTAGAGAAAAAATATAATGTATTAATAGAAGAAAAATTTACTTGGGATTTTGAATTTGGAGAAAAGATAATAAGATTTTTTAATATAACAGAAAAGGTAAATAAACCCTTGATATTAGAAGGAAGTATGCCCCAAATTGGAGAAATTGCTCTTGACCCCAATTTCCTGAATGCAAATAAGTTGAAAATAGGAGATGAAATTGAGATTTTAGGAAAAAGTTTTAAAATTTCTGGTGCTGTTGCTCTTCCCGATTACATATATATTACAAAAAATGAAAATGATCTTCTTCCTGATCCTATTCATTTTGGAATAGGAATAATGAATTTTGAAGATATGAAGAAATTTTTAGGAAATATTGCATATAGATACTACATGGTAAGGGGAAAAATTTCCGATCTTGATTCCTTCAAATCAGAAGTAAACTCTAAATATACCCTTCTTAATTTTCAGGAAAAGGATGAAAATTTTAGAATTATAGTAACTGAAATGAAAATGGAGAGTGCAAGACCCATGTCCTATGTTATTTCTTTCACTATTATGATAATTTCCTCTATACTTCTTTTTATAGTTCTAAGAAGACTAATAAATTCTATGCATGCTGAGATTGGCACCCTTTATGCTTTGGGATATGATAGAAAAGAACTATTAAAGACTTACATTATGTTTCCCATATATATATGGATATTAGGATCTATTCCTGGAGGAGCTTTAGGTTATGTCCTTTCGGATCCTTTTACAAAATTTTATGTTTCCTTCATAAGTGTACCTGTTGTGGAAAAGTTTTTCCCTCTAACTGATCTTTTTATTGCTATATTTATACCTGCTTTATTTATGTTACCTTCAGGATATATAGCTATAAGAGATCTTTTAAGAAGAAGTGTGGTAGAGATAATAAGAGGAGAATCGGAAAAAGGATTTAAAAGCAAATTTAGAATGAAATTCCTTGATAGATTTTCCTTTAGAAGAAGAATTATGCTTAAGCAAGGACTACTTCATCCCTCAAGGGAGCTTGTCTTGATTATTGGCGTTGCCTTTGCTACTTTGATTATAATGTATGGTGTTGTTGCAAAAACTGCGCTTTCGTATTTAGTAGAAGATACCTTTGAGAATATTTTTAAATATAATTACATGTATCTTTTTAACTATTATGAAAAGGAAAAGAATTATCCAAAAGCAGAACCTTTCAATATGCTTTCCTTTTATTTAAAGGGAACAAAGGCAAAGGTGGTTATTTATGGAATAGAAAAGGATTCTCAAATGATTATTTTAAAGGATAAGCATGGAAATAGGCTAAAACTGGAAGGACTTGTTATTGCTCAATCTTTAGCGGATAAGTTTAATCTAAAGGAAGGAGATATTATAAATATTGTAAATAATATAGATGGAAAGGAATATAGTCTAAAAATTAACAAGATTGCAGATCTTTATGTGGGAAATAGTGGCTACATGATATTAGATGATTTTAATAAAACCTTTAATATGGAAGAAGGTTCCTTTATTGGACTATATTCCATGAATAAACTTAACATACCTAAGGAAAATCTTGTATCTTCTTTCAGTAAAGAAGATATTATAAAATCCTTTAGAGATTCTGCCCAAAGTGTCGACCAAATGCTTCAGGTTATGTATATGCTCTCCTTCTTCTTAGCCTTTATAATAATCTATGTACTGTCCGCTCTTGTTATAACAGAAAATAGAAAACCCCTTGGTATATTTAAAATCTTAGGATATAAAGATGGAGAGTTAAGCTCCATGTTCTTAGGTTTTAATAATTTCTCCTTTATAGTAGGCTTTCTATTGGGAATACCTCTCTTTAATACTTTAATGGGATATATAATGAATGAAGCCTTAAAAGATGTAGATTTTTCTTTTAAACTTCAGCCTACCATAAGAGACATTTTATTCTCATTTTCCTATTTATTTGTTGCTTTCTTGCTTTCAAGATATTTAGGAAGAAGAAGAATAAAAGCTATTTCTCCCCATGTTATCTTAAAGGAACAATCAGAATAATAAAAAAGGGCTCTCTTAAGAGAGCCCTAAATTTTTATAAGTTAATTTTTTGTGTTATAATGACTTTCATGAATAATTATAAATTTATTGTGGAAGTTGAAGATTTAAGAAAAACCTATGGAAATATAAAGGCTGTTGATGGAGTAAGTTTTAAGATAAAACAGGGCTCTATCTTTACCCTTCTTGGTCCTAATGGTGCAGGAAAAACTACTACCCTTGAGATAATTGAAGGGCTTAGAATTCCTGATAGTGGAAGGATCAAAATATTTGGAAAAGAAGTGAGAAGAATAGGAAGGGAAGAAAAGGAGTTAATTGGTGTTTCGCTTCAGGAAACTCAACTTATTTCCCATCTTACTGTAAGAGAAACCCTCTCTATGTTTAGAAATCTATATAAAAAGGGTTTAAAAGTAGACGATGTTCTTGAGTTTATTAATTTAAAAGATAAAGCTAAGGATCGAGTGGATAAGCTCTCAGGAGGACAGAAACAAAGACTTGCTATTGGGCTTGCCCTTATTAATGATCCAGAACTTCTTTTCCTTGATGAGCCAACTACAGGTCTTGATCCTCAAGCAAGAAGAAGCATATGGGATCTCCTTTTACAATTAAAAAAACAAGGAAAGACAATTATTTTAACTACCCACTACATGGAAGAGGCAGAATTTTTGGCAGATTGGGTATGTATCATGGATTATGGAAAAATAATAAGGGAAGGAACTCCTGAGGATCTCATTAAAAGTATAGGAGGAGAGAGTATTATCGAGGTAGATGTAGAAGAAAATCCTTCCTTTTTTGATAGATTAAAGGAATTAAACCTAAATTATACTTATAATCCCAAGCATAGTCGTCTCTTGATAAAAACCAATAATGTTTTAGAAACTATAGATTCTATTTTAAGAATTGCCAGGGAATGTTCTTTAAAGGTTAGAAATGAGATTATTCGCCAGCCAAATTTAGAAGATGTATTTTTAACTCTTACAGGAAGACAATTGAGAGAAGAATGACAGTACTGAAAACTTCTATTTATTTTTTTAAATCCGCTATAAGAGAAAGGGCTTTTATTTTTTGGTTTCTTGCCTTTCCCATTATTCTTATGGTTATGCTTATTACTATCTTTTCTTCTATGACAAGGGTTGAGAGAATTAATTTTAATATTTACCTTATTAAGCCTGAATCTAATGAGTTTTCTAATATGATAGAGGATGTATTTACAAAATTAAGTGAAGGAAAGGATAAAATATTTAATCTGAGGCTTCTTAAAGATATTTCGTCAAGAGAAAAACTTATTGATGATCTTAAAAGGGGTAAAACCAATTTAATTTTAGAAATTCCAGAAGGCTTTGATGCCCAGGTTCTCTCTTACATTACCTTTAAAATGTTAGGAATGGAAGGAACATCTCCTGCAATAAAGATCTACAGTTTAAAATATAATACATCTTCTGAAACTGCAAGTATGATAGCAAAGAATGTATTCAATAGAATGAATTTAGAATTTGTCAAAAAAATAAGAAACGTAAAAGAATATTCTGTAAAGACAGAAATATTAGGAAGTAAAGAAGGATTTTCCTATGTAGATTTTATCTATCCAGGAATTGTTATAGTTTCTATATTTTTTGCAGGATTAATGGGAATTGGGCAGGAGCTTTCCTGGTATAAAGAGGGTAAAATTTTAAAAAGATATCAACTTACTCCCTTTTCTTCATTACAATTTTTCATATCCTATTTTCTTGCAAGATTTTACTTTTTTGTCCTTCAAGTTTTATTAGTAACCTTTGTGGGAAAGGTAATTTACAAGAGCAGTGTTAATCCATTATCCTTTTACTTCATCTTCTATGTGATTTTATCAATGTTAGTGTTATCCACCTTAGGCTTTTTTGTCTCCTCTATCTCTAAGAATACTAATATGTCCGCTATAATTGCCCAATTAATTCAATTTCCCTTACAATTTCTCGGAGGAATATATTTTCCTGTTTTTCATGTTCCCTGGATAATTAGATGGATTGTTGTTATTAATCCTATTACCTATCTTGCTTGTGGTATTAGAGATACCCTTGGAATAATGCCCTCTCCATATCCTCTCTATTTAACAATTTTGGTCCCATTATTATATATAGTAATCTTTCTCTTTATAGCTCTTAAAAGATATGTGGGTGAATCTTCATGAAAGCATTTTTAACTATAGCTTTCTATCGCTTTAAAAGTTTTTATAGGGATATCTTTACCTTCTTTTTCTCTTTAATCCTACCTATAATTTTTGCCATTATATTTGGTTTTGTCTTTGGCGGATCAGGAGATGTCAATGGAGAAAACACAATTAATATTGGGATATTAGATAACAATGATATTTTGATTAAAACTCTAGAGAAAATAGAAGGAATAAGTATTTATATTATAAAAAATCTTGAGGAATTAAGAGATTTAGTATTAAAAGGCTCTTTAGATGCAGGAATATTATTTGATGGTAAAAATTTTAACTTAATCATAAATTTTGCAAGTTTTCAACAAAAGCCTTTCTTAAGAACCCTTGGAGATACGGTATCAAATGCTTATTCTCTAAATGAAGCAGGAGTAGAAGGAGGATTTCTAAAAGTAGAAGAAGAGTTTATTGATCCAGGAAAAGCCAGGGTTTCCCAATTGGGATATCTTCTTCCTGGGGTTATGAGCTTTTCTATTGCTTCTTCTCTTTTTGCCATGATAGCTCTTTTTGGATATTACAGAAAAAGAAAAGTATTAAAAAAATTCGCACTAACCCCAATAAATTCCTTTTCCTTCATTTCAGGGATGATTACGGGAAATTTCTTAATTAGTTTTTTTTCCTCAATTTTTGTATTATTCTTTACTCAAATTATTTTTAATATAAAATTCTCTATAAACTGGGGATATTATTTTCTTTCTCTTTCATCTTCCATATTAGGAATGATGGCTCTTGGTATTTTTCTAACTTCTCTATTTAAAGATCCTCAAACAGCAAATAATGTAGGAAATTTACTGGTTAATATCATGATATTTTTCTCTGGAGTATACATGCCCTTAGATTTTCTTCCCGATTATTTAAGAAAATTTGGGCAGACATTACCCCTTTATTATGTGGCAAAGTCCTTAAGAATATCGGTAGGTGTGGAAGAGGGAGATTTAAGCTTCATACTTAAAATGTCTCTTGTGATGATTACTGTCTTTATTATCTTGGTAGGTATGTTTGGAAGAAACATCCTTGAGATGGAAGAATAATTTATTTAAATAAAAGTTTTGCAAAAGAACTTTTTTTAATAATTACAGCTTTCTGAGGACATAGTTCATGACAACAAAAGCAAGATATACATTTTTTGTAATCTATTATCATTCTGTTATTTATTAATGAAATAGCTTTATTTGGACATGCCCTCTCGCAAATTTTACATCTTATGCATTTTTCATCCAAAATTACGGGAATTTGCTTAAAAAGCTTAAGGTAAAAGAAAGGAGCTATTTTATTGAGAAACTTAGGAATTCTTGATGTCAAATTATGTAAGTTTCTAATCCTTTTTACATCTTCATTATATAATTTATCCTTTTCTTCTCCTATCACCTCAATATTTTTTAAATCTATCTCGCCAAGTCCCTTTTCATAGGCAATAACATTGGTATAAATTTCTTCAGGTTTATATCCCAAAAGAAGGCTTGATATGACATCCACTGCTACTGGGTCAGTACCAATGATAATTTTTCCAAATTTTCTTGGGATTCCTGCGGATGGTCCTTCCCCTTCCATTCCCACTATGGCATCTACGATATTTAATATGGGATTTATCTCTTTAAATATATCCACTAATATCTCTGCAAAACTTTTAGGACTTATGGCAATGGAGTGCATTTTTGATTTATTCATGCCAGGAACAAGCCCAAAAAGATTCTTTATAACGCAGGTCATAAGCATAAAAGAATGAGTTTTTAATTTTGGGACATTGATAATAAAATCTACATCCTTTGTGAATTTAACAATAGGAATAGAATTTATAAAATTATTTCCAGGGATATTTATTATTCCCTCTTTATATAAGTTAATAAGCTTTGCCCCTGTTCTTTCTGCCACTTCTTCCATACCTGTGGCTTTATAGAGATATTCCATATTGGCAGAAGAGTTTCCAGGGGTATCTCCAATATATATATCCTTTGCTCTTTTTTCCTTAAGAACTTCAACAATTGCTTCTATTACTGTGGGATGAGTAGTTATTGCTTTTTCAGGGGATGATGCCATTAATAAATTAGGCTTTATAAGTATTCTTTTATTTGAAAAATCTAAAAGATTAAATTCTTCAAAAGCTTTTTTGATAAATGTTCTTAATACTTTTATATCGTACTCTGCATTATAAACAAATACTTTAGACTTCACGAATTTTTCCTCCTTTTTTTGACTAATATTCTATCATAAAAAGCAAAAAAAACTTAAGTTATAAAGCCCATTTAAAAGTGATAGTGGATTAACAGAATATCATCATAAAATGGATAAAACCATTTCTTAAACTAAGGTTAAAAATGATGGTTTTAATTGAGGAAAATTCTCCAAAAAATTTATGCCACAGGCTCAACGGACCCTTACAGAACCCTTCAACACTTTTCTGAGACTTTCAGCCTCAAGATTTAACCACCGATTTCGCAGGAGTACCAGGCTTTACTAATACTCCTACTACTCTCTAGTAGCTACCTGAGTACTTGGTATGGAGTCTCGCCCCAACCTTTCCTCAGCTCTTGAGACTTACATTGTCCCAGCCAAGTGCATCCGAGCCCTTTCGGACCCCTTGATGCCTGTGGCAATTATAATTTTAACATAACTTTAAAGTTTGTCAAGTTTCAAAAAACAAGGAGAAATCTAACTTTTTAAAAAGATAGAATTTCAAAAAATATAGGTTTTATCTATGTTTCTTTATATGTCAAGAGGAATTTTTTGAAAATTTTATAGGGGGGAATAAAAAAATTATAAATTCTAAAACTTCAAAGTTTTTTATTTTAGAGCTTATCTTCGGAATTTATCCCTAAAATTTATTCAGCAAAACACTCCCAATTCCTGTGATCAGCTCAAAGTAATTTCAATACCTTATAGGCACGCTACAAACTCGTAGAAATTTTTTTCTAAAGCAAGAGCTATAACTTCCCAAATTGCAAGATTTTGAGAGACAAGAAAGAAAAGGATATAACTATAAATCCTGAGATAAAGTGCTTGCTTTTATCTACTTCCTATTTTCATTTTTGCCCTCACTTCTTAGTTTTAGGGAGAAAGAGAAACATACTTAAGCCTTCCAAAACTATGAATATGTCCCTCCCTAATTTCTTCTTTTAAGCCCCATTTTTCTATGACAACTTTGCCTAAACTTCCTGAAGCATGTATTATTTGAACAGAATCTTCATCTACTTTTATTACTAAACCGCAATGTTCTACCTTATTTTCTTTATTTGCTATATATACAATATCGCCTTCAACAATCTCATCTTTTTCCAAAAGTCTCGAGTTTTCAGTATATAATGTAAAAACGTCTATATCTTTTGCGGGTTTTCCTTTGTATAAAAACATGATATTATGTATAACCTGTTTATATGCCCATATGACTAAGCCTGAACAGTCAAATCCAATATTAGGGTCTTGTTCTCCCCACACATAGGGCTTGTTTACTTGTTGTAAAGCATGCTCCAAAGCTTTATTTGCTTGTTCGGGGCTAACTTCTTTCTGTAGATATGGAATATGGCTACATCCAGCCATTAGAACTAACATTAACAAATACAAGATTATCATGTTTTTAAATAACATATGTCCAACTACCTCCGTATACAAGGAAGTCTTCTGTATCTATTCATACTCCAGGAGTACTTCCCATAGTTCACTTACATTTTTATCAAAACTTGAAATATATGGGACGAAAATTCATAAGATATAAGTCGATATTCCTGCTTAGTCCTCTATTTATCTTTCAAGTGTTATGTATTCTATATAAGAATAATCTCGACCTCTCCAAAAATATAATCTCATCCTTAATCTTGTTTTAACAATTGGGCTCCTCTTTTTTGGGCTTTAGATTCTATTCTTACATATTAATAATGTTCCCAAAATAATCATAAGTCCAACCACTAAAGGTGCCATAATCTTCCCATATTATTCGAAGAGCAGGATAGATAAAAATATATTTCCTTGTTGAACAGTATTCATATCTGGGGTAGTAAATTAAAGAAGGGTAATTTTTATAAAATCTAAATATAAAGTTGAAGATTGTTCTTGAATTGCAGAACCTTTTATTCCTAACGCCATCTTGATATATTTAGTATGACTATTTA